>NZ_JAGDFV010000024.1 GCF_017497985.1 Meiothermus sp. CFH 77666 | reverse complement strand
CGGCGTGTCTCAAGTTCTGTGCCCATAAGACCTGGTCAGAGCGTATGTCCATCGAAAGGTTGTTGTCTCAACTAACCCGTTTTTTCGGTGCCAAGAAACGCCATCACCGTACTGAACTTGGCTTTACCGCTTGGTGGGCTTACCTCATCATCGCCCTGAACCTCATCGCTGCTTCCCCAGACCTGTGTATAGCTGACATCGTTTTGTGACTAGCACCAGTGATTACACTACCACTGGCCCAACGAAAAATGCAAGTCCGGACGCAATATTTACCATTTCTTTACCTCTCGAACCCAATATGGACGGTGTGGTTGGCGAAATCAAACAGGGGTTCATGCTGAGCACGTGCCTTTTCGCTAACCAAAGGAGGTCAAGATGAGCGAGTACGTAGTGAGCACAGTTTTCCCAACCCACCAGGCTGCCGAGGAGGCGGTGCGCAAGATGGGCGATGCGGGCCTGCCTATCAAGCAGGTTTCGATTCTCGGGCAGAACCTGCAATCTACCGAAAAGGTACACGGTTTTGTGACCACCGGGGACGTGGCCAAGGGGGCCGCGGGCGTGGGGGCCTGGGTTGGTGGAATTTTCGGGCTCCTGGTGGGGGCAGCCTTTCTCTGGATTCCCGGCGTGGGGCCTTTGATTGTGGCCGGCCCGTTTGTGGCCAGCCTGATTGCGGGCCTCGAGGGGGCCGTGCTGGGGGCGGCTGGGGGTGCGCTGGTTGGGGCCCTGATTGGCTACGGGGTAAGCCGGGACAAAGCCCTGAAGCTGGATTCCTCCATCAAGGCCGGTAGCTATGTGGTGCTGATGCACGGCAGCGAGGACGAGGCCAACCGCGCCAAGGATCTGCTGGGTGCTCAGGGTGGGCAGGGGGTGAGCCTCGAGGCTAAAGCCTCCTGAAAAAGTTGTCTAGCGGGGGCCGCCCCCAGGGCGGCCTTGTGTATTGGCAATGCACCGAGTTATTTGTGCTGATTCTGATAGGCAGCCTGCTGGGAGGGCAGTCATCTAAACCGCACGCATAAGGGGGTGACTGACCAGCAATGAAGCGGGAAGAGCTGGGCTGTGTCCCATGGTTTGGTAGCTGTAAAGGATGCTCTGCCACAGCAGCGCTTCTTCTTCCTCGCTTGGTTGGGCTATTCGCACCCAGCCTGGGTATACCGGGTGCGGGAATACCACGGAAGCACGAAAGTGGCATTGTGGATGGGGCGGCAAACCATAAACCATGTGGTCGGCCTCTATCACTTCCAGAAAGAGCCTGCCCGGAAGCATTGGACTGCCGTGATAGAAGCGTTCAGTTGCACCCTCGAGCTCGGTTTGAACCCCCTCCAGGCTGTGCGCTAGCAACAGCAGGCGCTCGTGCAGATCGAACATTACCGGCCTCCTTGAGCTAAGAGCATGGTTTAGACTGGTAAAAACCGAGTAAAGGTCGGTAAAAAACGGTTCTTTACCGAAACCTAACCTTTGGGGTCTAAGTTGCGCCAGGGTAGAAATGCGATGCCGCCAAATGCTGCAAATATGTGCCTGGCGCAATTCCCTACGGGTGTTTCGGGGCAGCGTGCCGCATTTCAACTGATTGGGGTCTGGGGCGTGAGTCCCCGACCAAGCTGCAGTTTGGTCGGGGAGGGATAGCCCCAGGCCGCCGTCAGGCGGCGATACCCACTCGCCCCTGCTTGATGTGCTATACTTTGCTTATGCAGACCCTCACGCTCCGTTGCACCTTGAAGCCCACCCCTGAACAGGCGGCGGCTTTGGAGGCCACAGTGCGGCGGTTCGCCGAGGGCTGCAACCACGCGCTCAGGGTGGCCAAGGAGAAGGGGGAGTTCCGCAAGTTCGGGTTGCAGCGTTTGGTCTATAGCGACCTCCGGGCAATGGGGCTCTCGGCTAACCTCGCCATCCAGGCCATCTTTCGCGTAGCAAAGAAAAGGGGCAGCCGGGCGAAGTTCTACCAACCCACCTCCTGCGCCTTCGACCAGCGCACCCTCTCCCTGCGGGGCGAGGCGGTCTCGCTGACCACGGTATCTGGCCGTATGGTTATCCCGATGAAGCTCGGGAACTACCAGCGCGGGGTGCTGAAGCGGGCCAAAAGCGTGCAGGGCGGGGTGCTGACCAAGGGGCCGAAGGGAAAGTGGTACATCCACCTCTCCCTGCGGGTAAAGACCCCTGAGCCCCCCAGCGGTGGGGGCAGGGTGGTGGGTGTTGATTTGGGTCAGAAGGCCCTGGCCACCCTCTCCAGCGGGGTTCGATTCTCCGGCGGTTCCCTGAAGGGGAAGCGTTTGCACTACCGGAACAAGCGGGCCGAGGTCAGAAGCAAGCTGGATACCCAACGCACCAGAGGCGTACAGCGCCTCTGGGCACGGCTTAGGGGTAAAGAGCAGCGCTTTGTAAATCACACCCTTCACACCCTGGCACGGCGGATTGTGGACAGCCTGGAACCTGGGGACACCCTGGCTGTTGAGGATTTGACCGGGTTGAGAGGCCGCACCACCAAACGCGGCAAAACAGAGCGCCATCTGCATGGCCTCTGGCCCTACGCCCGCTTCCGCTCCCTGCTGGAGTACAAAGCAACCCTGAAGGGGGTGCGGGTGGTGGCGGTAGACCCCCGCTACACCAGCCAGGCGTGTCCCCGCTGCGGCCACATTGCCCAGGAGAACCGCCGGAGCCAGGCGCTGTTCCGCTGCAGCCAATGCGGCTTCCAGCACAACGCAGACTGGGTGGCTGCACACAACATTGCCCTGCGTGCACGGGCTTTGCCCGTCCCAAAGGGGATCGTCGCCCAAAGAGCAGGCTCGATGGGCAAGGGCCGTTGTAAACCGGCCCGGATTCTGAGGGTGTCTTCTCTGCATCGTCTTTCCTCGGAAAGCCCTAACCAGAACGCGTTAGCGTTTGGTTAGGGTGGTTTACCTTTGCCCCCGGAAGCCCAGGGGTAGTAGTCTGGTGCTATCCACCACCGGGGTTGGGCAGGTTCGAATCCATGCCTTACTGCCCCCCCGAGTGGTGGTACTTGGAGGCATTACGGCCTGGTACTTTGAACCCTGAGCGTAAGAACGAAGCCTTGAGCAAACCAATGTATAGGAGGCAACCATGCAAGGAAACGCCGAAGTGATTGTGCAGCTCAACCACCGCCTGTCCGAAGAGCTGGCCGCCATCATGCAGTACATGGTGCACGCCGAGATGTGTGAAAGCTGGGGCTACGCGAAGCTCTCAAAGCACCTGGAGGCTACCGCCCGCACCGAGATGCGCCACGCCGAGGCCCTGATTCAGCGCATCATCTTTCTCGAGGGCACCCCCAATGTGGCCAGACTGGGTGAGATTCGCATCGGGGCTAATGTCTCCGATATTGTGCTCAACGATTACGACGGCGAGCTGCTGGGTGTGCGAGGCTACAACCAGACCATGGCCCTGGCCGCCGAGGTAGGCGACAACGGTACACGGGAGATGCTGGCCGAGATTCTCAAGCAGGAAGAGGCCCACATCGACTGGCTCGAGGCCCAGCGTAGCCTGATCGAGCAAATGGGCCTCTCCAACTACCTCCTGGCCCAGACTGGGGAATAGGGCGCGTGGAGTTAAACACCAAAGACCAGAACACGGCCCTCATTCACCTCTACCGAGGCGAGGTTGCCCGGATGGCGGTCTACCGCACCCGGCTCGATACCACTACCAACTGGGCCGTGGGCACCACGGCGGCCATGGTCTCTTTTGCCCTGGGCAACCCCCAGATGCCACACTTTGTATTTGCACTTGCGCTGGCTCTAGATGCCATCTTCCTCTGGATGGAGGCCCGCCGATACCGCTATTACGAGCTGGTGCGTTACCGGGTGCGTTTGATGGAGGCCGGCTTCTACCCGCAGGTGCTGGGTGAAAGCGGGGGCGATTGGGTGGATCGGCTGCTACAAAGCCTCAAGCGCCCGGCACCACCGGTCAATCGGCGGCAGGCCCTGGCAGTGCGGTTGCGCCACAACTACCTGTGGCTTTTTTTGGTGGTCTACGCGGGCTGGGTGCTCAAGCTCGAGCTGCACAGCCCAGGCCTCCTCAGCGGGGCCGCAGTGGGCCGGTTGCCGGGCGGCTGGGTCTGGGGCTTGGCTGCGGGGCTTCTGCTATTGTTAGTCGGGCTGGCGTTCTCCTACCGCCCGGCGGATGACGAGTAGTGCCTCCCACAGATGGCGGGATTCGCTCAGACATTGGGATGAGGATAGGCCGCCCGGTCGCATAGAAGGAGCCGCCTGGGGGCGGGAATCTGGTTGGGTGGCAAGGGTGTTCGGGCCAGCACCTGGCGCAGGGTCTCGCGTTTGCCCTCACCGGTAACCACGAAAACCAGCAGCCGGGTCTGAGACAAGGCTTTAGGGGTAAGAGTTACCCGTTCTGGCGGGGGCTTGGGAGCGTTGTATACCGGGGCTACCAGGGTCTCGTAGTTTGGGTGTCCAGGGAACAAGCTCGCAGTGTGCCCGTCTTCGCCCATACCTAGCACTACCAGCTCAAAGGGCAGGAGGGCTCGTACCACCGCTTCCATTTGAGAGGCGGCTTCGCTAGGCCCCAGCTCGGCAGGGAAGCGGTGCAATGGCGCTTTTTCACCCAGCGCGGCAAGGATTTGCAGATCATTTCGGAGTGGGGAAGAGGGCTTTACGCAGCGCTCATCTGAGGGGATCAGGTGTATTTGTGGCCAGGGAAGTTCGAGGCGGGCCAATAATTGGTAGGCCGGCAATGGGGTCTGGCCGCCCGCTAGCACGGCGCTACCACCCCTTTGCAAGTGCTCGGCCAGAAGGTCGGCCAGAGCCTGGGCTACTTCTTCCGTGCTGGTGCAGGTTTGCACCTCGAGATCTGCCATCCTTGCCCTTTCTGGTGATGGGTCTAATACGCGGCCTAAGAAGCGCTCGGGTCTTGTGTTTCCACCGCATGCCCGCCGAACAGGTGTCGCATGAGCGATAGCAGGCGGCGATCAAAGCCATCCTGGTCCTGACTCTCAAATCGGGTAAAGAGTGCCTGGGCCGTAACTGGAACCGCCACTCCCAGCTCTAGCGCTTCCTGCACCATCCAGCGGCCCTCGCCAGAGTCGGCCACTACCGGGGCGATACCTTTCAGGTTGGGGTCGGCCTTCAGACCCTCGGCCAGCAGATCCAGCAGCCAGCTTCGGATGACCGTACCGTAGCGCCAGGCTTCGCTGAGCTTCGCTAGGTCAATCTGGAATTCCTGCTTCTGGTGCAACAGGTGAAAGCCTTCAGCCAGGGCCTGCATCATCCCGTACTCGATACCGTTGTGAACCATCTTGGCAAAGTGCCCGGCCCCAACCGACCCCACGTGTACCCAGCCCCTATCGGGTGCCGGGGCCAGGGCTTTCAGAATCGGCACAAGCCTCTTTGCAGCCTCGGCCGGGCCGCCCATCATGAGCCCATAGCCCTCTTGCAAGCCCCAGACCCCGCCCGATACCCCCACATCGGCAAATAGAATGCCTCGTTCAGCTAGATGCATGGCCCGGCGCTGGCTGTCTTTGTAGAAGGTGTTGCCCCCGTCTACCAGCAGATCGCCGGGGTTCACCATCACGGCCAGGGTTTCCAGGTTCTCTTCTGTTACGGGGCCTGCTGGCAGCATGAGCCAGATGATGCGGGGCGGACTGAGGCGCTCGACCAGCTCCAGAAGGGAGGCTGCCGCCAGCAGACCCTCAATGGTCTGAACCACCTGGGGATTCTGGTCGAAACCCACCACCTGAAAGCCTCTTTGTAGTAGTCGGCGGGCCATATTGGCCCCCATCCGTCCAAGTCCCACCATGCCGATCTGGTTCATTGTTTTCTCCACTAACGTGTTAGGCTGTATAGCAAGACCCCCAACACCACAAGCGTCAACAGGGTGAAGACCCCATCGCGCTGCCGGGCAAACAGCAGCGCCGATAGCGCGACCCGCAGGATGGGGGTCAGGATGAGCAGCAGCAGTCCGAACTGAATCAGGTAGCGCGGCTCGAGCTGTCCCAATCCCTGGACAATACCCAAAGGCGTGCGAAGTGAAGCCGGCTCACTTCTGAAGACCGAGTAGTTGACGGTCTGATGCCCATGCTGGAGGAGCTCGAGCACCCCCCCAAGGAACACCACCGCTCCGGCCACTGCAACCCCCAGCCGCAGCAGGTTTCCGAGCCATACCTCCATTTGCTGGTCTTTCACAAACCACCCCGCAGACCCTGGTAAACCATCTGCACGCCCAGCAGGGCAATGACCCCAATAAACAAGACCCGCAGACGAGCCGGGGCGGCCCGAGTCAGGATACGCGCGCCGACCAGCGAGCCCAGCAGTACCCCCAGCATCACCGGCATGGACAGCACCGGATCAATATAGCCCCGGCTCAGGTAGATGCCTGCACTGGCCGCGGCGGTCACCCCAATCATGAAGTTGGAGGTGGTGGTGGAGACCTTGTAGGGCAGGCCCATCACCCGGTCCATGGCCAGCACCTTGACGGCCCCCGAACCGATACCCAGAAGCCCCGAGAGCATCCCCGCCACCCCCATCAGGCCCAGACCACCCAGCAGGTTGTGTACCTTGTAAGGCCTAGGGCCCTCCGGGGTAGGGTAGCTGGCTTCCATTCGCAGGCGCACCGCCAGGGGGTCGGAGGGGCGGGGGTCGGTGCGGGCCTCGCGGTTCACCTCCCGCAGGCTCAGGTAGGCAGAGTAGAGGAGCACCAGCCCGAAGATAAGGGCGACTACGCTCTTGGAGAGTATGCCCACCAAATAGGCCCCCAGCAAGGCCCCCAGGGTGGTGGCGACCTCCAGAAACATGCTGATGCGCAGGTTGGAATACCCCTCCCGCACATAGGCCGAGGCGGCCCCGCTCGAGGTTGCAATCACCGAGACCAGTGAGGCCCCCAGCGCATAAAGAAGGTCTACCTTGAAGCCCAGCATCAGCAGGGGAACCAGCACCACCCCCCGCCCAGCCCGGTCAGGGCCCCAATCAGCCCGACCAGCAGGCTGCCCAGGAAGAGCAGAAGGGAAAACTCGAGCGCGGACATGCCGACGGGCGTATTCTATACTGCATGCAGTTCCCACCTGCCATCAACGAACTTTTGAAAAAGCGCAAGCCCCTGCGGAACATCAACCAGGAACACCGCGACTCGCTCAGCCCGCTCGAGCGGCTGGCTCTCTGGATTACCGAGCACGTGGGCAGCAAGGGGTTTTTCCTGATCGTGTTTTTTTGGATCGTGCTGTGGCTCTCCTGGAACTTTCTGGCCCCGCCTCACCTCAAGTTCGACCCGCCGATGGCCTTCGTCTTCTGGCTTTTCCTTTCCAACATGATCCAGCTTTTTCTGATGCCCCTGATCATGGTGGGGCAGAACCTGCAAAGCCGTCATGCCGAGCTGCGGGCCGAGCACCACTTCGAGGTCAACGTGAAGGCCGAGGAGGAGATCGAGGCCCTGCTTCGGCACATCGAGTACCAGAACCGGCTTCTGCTGGCTCTGGTCATCAAGAACGGCCTGACCGCCGAGGAGGCCCTGCGGCTGGCCCAGGCCGAGGTTTCCAAAGAGCGCCCATGAGCCGTGCAAGGTTGAAGCGCTGGCTTTTTCATGCGCCGGAAACGGCACCCCACACCCTGCAACCCTGGTACAAGGTGATGTGCCTGACGGGGGTGGACTATTTTTCCACGCTGGGCTACCAGCCGGGCATTGCGGCCCTGGCCGCCGGGCTGCTCTCCCCCTGGGCCACGCTCTTTTTGGTGGTCTTTACCCTGTTGGGAGCGCTGCCGGTCTACTGGCGGGTAGCCGCCGAGAGCCCCCACGGGGAGGGCTCGCTGGGGATGCTCGAGCGCCTGCTCAAGGGTTGGACGGCCAAACTTGCGGTGCTGGTGCTGCTGGGTTTTGCCGCCACCGACTTCATGATCACCATCACCCTCTCGGCTGCCGACGCCAGCGCCCACATCATCGGCAACCCCCTGACCCCTTCCTGGTTGAACCAGCCCGTACCCCTCACCCTGGTTCTGGTGGCCCTGCTTGGCGGGGTTTTTCTACTGGGTTTTCGGGAGGCCATCGGGGTGGCGGTGGTGCTGGTGGTGCTCTATCTGGGGCTTTCGCTGTGGGTGGTGGCGGTGGGGTTTGCCGCGCTGCTGGCGCGGCCCGAACTCTGGCAGGGCTGGCTTGGGGCAGTGGCCCTGCGTTACCCCAGCCCCACCGAGGTGGCCCTGGCGGCAGCCCTGGTTTTTCCCAGGCTGGCCCTGGGGCTCTCGGGCTTCGAGACCGGCGTGGTGGTGATGCCCCAGGTACGGGGGGCCCCGGGCGATACCGAAGCCTGGCCCCGGGGACGCGTCCGCAACACCCGTAAGCTCCTGCTGGCGGCGGCCCTGATCATGAGCTTTTTTCTACTGAGCAGCAGCCTGGTCACCACCCTCCTGATTCCCCCCGAAGCGTTTCAGCCCGGCGGCGCGGCCAACGGACGGGCCCTGGCCTATCTGGCCCACACCTACCTGGGGCCAGGGGTGGCCTCGCTCTACGACCTCTCCACCATCCTGATCTTGTGGTTTGCAGGGGCCAGCGCCATGGCGGGGTTGTTGAACCTGGTGCCCCGCTACCTGCCCCGCTACGGTATGGCCCCCGAGTGGACCAAAATCCCAAGGCCCCTGGTGCTCTTCTTTACTGTTGTGGCCTTTTTTATCACCCTTCTCTTCCAAGCCAGCGTGGACGCCCAGGGGGCAGCTTATGCCACCGGGGTGCTGGCCTTGATGACCTCAGCTTCTCTGGCGGTCTGGCTCGCCGCGTTGCGTCGGGGGTTCTGGAGAGCGGCGGTGGGGTTTGGCCTGATCACCCTGGTTTTTGTCTATACCTGGGCGATGAACGTGCATGAGCGCTCCACCGGGCTCTGGATTGCCCTGCTTTTTATTGCTGCTGTTTTGCTGGTCTCGTTTGTTTCCAGGGTGCTGCGGGCCTTTGAGCTGCGGGTCTCGAAGGTGGAGTTTGACCAGGAGGCCCGGCGCTTCATCGCTCAGGCCGAAGGGGAGATTCGTCTCATCGCCCACCACCGGGAACGGGGCACCCTTTTCGAGTACAGCGCCGCCGAGAAGGAAATGAAGCAGGAGACCCATCTACCCGGCCAGGGCACGCTGCTCTTCTTAGAGGTTGGGGTGCTGGACCCTTCGGAGTTTTCCAGCCGGGTGAAGGTGGTGGGGGTGCAGGTGGGCCCTTACCGGGTGTTGCGCACCCAGTCGGCCAGTGTGCCCAATACCATTGCGGCCATTCTGCTGTATCTGCGGGATCAGACCGGCAAACGGCCCCATGTATACCTGGAGTGGGGCGAGCATAGCCCCTTCCAGCAGGCCCTGCGCTTTTTGTTCTTTGGTGAGGGCGATATCGGGAGCCTGACCCATGAGATACTGCGGCGGGCCGAGCCCGACCCGAGCCGGCGTCCGGTGGTGCACGTGGGAGGCTAACCCAAGATGGGCAGTGCAAACCCTATCCTGGCGCCGCCTTCACGCTGGTTTTGTGCCCAGACCCGCCCCCCGTGCCAGCGCACCACCGCTGCCACCAGGGCCAGCCCCAGGCCGCTCCCCTCGCTCGCATGAGGGCCCTGACGGAAGCGCTCGAAAAGCACTTGGGTTGGCCCTTGCAAGCCGGGCCCGGTGTCCCAGACCTCGAGGCAGCCCAAGCCCCCCTCGCGCCAGACCCGCAGCCCCACCCGGCCTGCGGGGGTGAACTTGAAGGCGTTTTCCAGAAGAGCCTGCAGGGCGGCTCTTAAGGCGGTGGGGTCGGCCTGCACCCGCAGGGGTTCGGGGGGCAGCTCGAGGGTCAGGGCCAGCCCTTTACGCTCAAAGAGCGGGCGCAGCCCCTCGGCGCTGTCAAAGGCCAAGGCGTCGAGCTCGAGGGGCTCCGGGCGCAAGCCCCCGGCCTCGGCCCGCGAAAGCAGCAGGAGCTTCTCCACCAGCTCGCGCAGCTCCTCAGCCCCCCGGCGGGCCTCCTGCACGGGGGGGCTTGGCGGCAGCTGCTCGAGCCGCCCCAGTAGCACCGTCAGGGGGGTGCGCAGGGCGTGGGAAGCGTCCTGGCTGAAGCGGCGCTCCCGCTCGATTACGGTCTGCAGGGCTTCCAGCAGCCGGTTAACCGCCCGGGAGAGCCGCCACAGCTCGTCGTGGCTTTTGGGTTCGGGTAGCCGGGCCTGCCAGTTGTGTTGCTCGGCCAGGCGCAGGGCCGAACGGGTCAGGCGGTCGGCGGGGGCCAGTGCCCGGGTGTTCAGGAGATAGCCCAGCCCAAAGGCCAGCAGCACCGCGCCGGGCAGCAGCAGCCACAGCAGGGCATCCAGCGAGCGCAGGGCCTCGTTCACCGAGGTGAGCGGCAGGGCGGCCAGCAGGTAGAGCTCCGTCCCCACCGGGGTACCCAGCAGCCGACGGCCCTCGAGGGTAAAGTACCCCTCGCGGGCCTGGGCCAGTCGGTTTAGCAGGCTGGGCTCGGGCAGGCGGCCCAGTGCATCCAGTACGCCTTCCGAGCCCGCCAGAATCAGGGTCAGCTCGGGCAGCAGCCGGGGGAGCACCTCCAGGCTCTGGTCGGGCAGCAGGCGCACGTCCCCCTCCAGCGGGTCACGGCCCACCAGTGGGCGGGCCAGGCTCAGGGCCCTGCTCAACTCGCGGTCCAGCCCGGCCAGCAGGCGCTGCTCGAGCCCGACGCGCAGCCAGAGCCCCGCAGCCCCCACCACCAGCCCCACCAGCAGGGCCGAGAACAGGGTCAGGCGCAGGCGCAGGTTCATCCCCGAAAACGATACCCCAGGTTGCGCACGGTCTCGATGGCCTCATCGGCCAGCTTGCGCCGCAGGTAGCGCACATAGGTGTCCACCGTGCGCGGTTCGATGCTGGCCTCGCCGGGCCAGCACTTTTCCAGCAGAACCTCCCGGGGGTAGTACCCCTCCGGGTGCAGGGCCAGAAACTCCAGCAGGGCGAACTCCCGCCCGGAAAGCTGCACCGGTCGGCCCTCCCACCAGGCCCGGCGCAGCTCGAGGTCGAGCTCGAGCCGCCCCACCCCGAGCCGGTTGCGGGCCTCCCCCTTGGAGCGGCGCAGCAGGGCCCGCACCCGCGCCAGCAGCTCCCCGGTATGAAAGGGCTTAACCACATAATCGTCGGCCCCGACCTCGAGGCCGGCAATGCGGGCTTCGGGGGCATCCCGCGCGGTGAGGATCAGCACCGGGAGCTTCCGGCCCGCTCCGCGCAGCCGCTGCAGCAGGGACAGCCCGTCCCCATCGGGCAGGCCCAGGTCGAGCACCAGCAGGTCGTAGGGAAAGCTCTCCAGCAGGCCCCAGGCCTCCTCGGCCAGGATGGCTGTATCCACCGCCCAGCCCTGCGCGCTCAACACCTCCTGTACCAGCCCGGCCAGGCGGGGGTTGTCCTCCACGAGCAACAGACGCATACCTACCGGGTGGTTAACATCAACAACAATAGCAGCCCACTGCCCACCAGTGCGGTCAGGACGGCGGCCTTCCGGGTCTTGCGCAGGAAGAGGGATAGGGCCAGGCCGCTCAGGGCGACAATCCCCAGAAAGCCCCCCGCCAGGTCAATCACCCAGCTCCAGGCGGCTCCTGCGTCGCGTCCCCGGTGCAGGTCGTTGAGCACGGCCACCGGGCCCTGGGCCACCACCCGCAGGGTATAGCTTCCGGTCTGTAACTGAATGAAAGCGTCGGCGGCGTATCCGGGTGCGCGGAAGCTCAGCGAGGCTTCCTGGGCATCCTGGGTGGTGTCCTGTACCTGGCCCTTCAGGCTGTGCTGGCTTCGCAGGAACTCGGCGGTTTTCAACCAGTCGATCTGGCCGTTGGGCCGCCAGGCTGAAGGCAGGGTTCCCTGGTAGGTGTGGGTGGTTTGGGTGTTGCCAAAGGCCCAGTCGGGGTGGTTGAGGGTGATGCCGGTAGCGGCAAAAAACAGCACCACCACCAGACTGATCATCGAAGTGTAGAGGTGAATCGAGCGTGCCCAGACGTAAGCCTGTGCCCGGAGGGGCTGACCTGCGCGGGTCTGTGCGACGGCATGGCTGGCTTTAATGGTACGCAAGGGTTACCTCCTTGAGGTCTTTGCCTGGGTAAACGACCTTGTTGAAGGTGCTCGTCGCCAGGGTGATGGGCTCCCGCATCAGCACATAAGGGCCATCCTCGCGGGCCGTTTCCAGGCAGACGAAATAGCTGCCCTGGGGAAGGGGGTTGCCTTTGTCGTCCCGGCCATCCCATACCAGGGTGTAGCGTCCGGGTAGGCGGGTGGGGCCGGAGACGGTGGGCGCGGGGTTGCCGAAGCGGATAAAGCGCCGCAGCTCATCCAGGTAGCGCCAGCCCTTGCGGGACTGGTTGAACCATACCGCCAGGGTGCGTACCGGCAGGCCCGAGGCGTTCTCGATCCAGGCGGCCACATAGGGGGGTTTGAATCTTCCGCCCCCAGGGTTGACAATCTCGAAGCTGATGTCGAGCTGCATGCGGGCCGGCAGGGGCTGGGCCAGGCTGCGGCCTGCCCAGAGGGTCAGGGCCAGGCCAGCGGCCCGGTAGATAAGGCTACGGCGGCTGATAGGGCTTTGGATTAGTTTGCGCATAAAACCTCGAGGGTGTTCGGTGAAATGCCTGGTGCGCCTACACCGGGTAGGGCATAACAGAAGACCTTTGCCGATGAAGCAACCTGCCCGCTTTAGGGGAAGCCTTGCAGGATGTCATGGCCGAGCCGTACTCGAGGGAGTCGGTGCGGCCTATCTGGCATGATTGCGTCCCTGGCCTCTCTGGCTCCGAGCCGCCCAGGAAGAGGCAGCCCTGGGGCAGTTTGCGGCTCCTGGGTTAAGATCTGGTAAAGCAGGGGTCTGGCCAATCTGTGGGGCATCAGTCGCTTTTGGAGCGGATTAACCGCCCATCCCGCCCGTCCAGCCACACCTCGCGTCCGGCCCCCTTGGCCTCCCAGATCAGGCGGCCCTCTTTGAGTTTGAGCTCGAGTTCCTCCAGCGAAGGCACCAGGCCTTTCGCCAGTGCCAGGGCCTGGCTGAAGGGCAAATGGGGCTGCCGGGTGTGCGGGGGGGCGGGTCGGGCCCGCAGGTAGGTCACCTGACCGTTCTGCGTATCCACCCAGACCTCAAACCCGCCCAGGCGGATCTCCCATACCTGCAGGCCCTCCCTGGGCTTTCGCTTGAACTCGGCTTTGTAGGGCTCCAGGGGCTGGTTCAGGTAGCGCTGGGCCAGCAGCACGGCCTGCTCGAGGCCAATCCTCCCCCCGGTTGGAGAGGGGAGGGGCTGGGCCAGCACGGCCCCGAGCAAGAGGAATAGCGCTGCAAGATGGGGCATACGTCCAGTCTAGCCCAGGGGTTCTCAGAACCCCCGGTTGGCCTTGATGATATCGAGCCCGGCCTCCGCCAGCTTGCGGGCCACCTCGGGCTGGCTGGTCTGTAGCCCTTTGGCTGCGCTGAGCAGATTGCGTACAGAGGGGTTGTTGTTGCGGTAGTAGGCCAGCTCGGCCTCGAGGCGTCCTACTTTCTGCTGGGCCCGGTAGGCCTGCTCGGCGCTCTTATCGGGGCGGGCAGCCTCCTTCTTGGGTTTGCCCAGGGTCTGTCCATTCAGAACCAGCGCGGCCTCGTAGACCTTTTTGGCTGCATCGGCCCGCTCCTTGGCGGCAAAGTACCGCTGGGCCTGCAAGTCGCTCTGGGCCTGGGTCAAAAGCGCATCGCCCTGCGAAAGCCAGGCCGGGGTATTGCTCAGGCGAAGGCCCTGCAGGTAGCTCTTGGCAGCCTGGGCCTTGGCGACTTCCTGGGTGGCTTTCTGCACCAGGCGCTGCTCGCTCCTCTGAGCGGGGCTCTGTACCGGGGCAGGGGTTGGGGTCTGGGCAATGGCCAGACCTAAAACCAGGGGCATCCATAGTAGTTGTTTCATGTTCACCTCTTCTTTGGCCTAAGGCCGAGCGAAGGGTAGCAGGCCAATGTGGGAAGGAGGTTGAGGGGGCGACCCTGCGGTAAGATGCAGGTATGTTCAGCCTCAAGGAGTGGCAGCGAGAGCACCTGCGCCGACAGCCTTTTCCGGCGGAGTGGGTGCCAGTTCTGGAGCGCAACGTGGCGCATTACCGCTTTCTGAGCCCCCAGGAGCAGCAGGCCTTGCAGGGCCATGTGCAGGTGTTTTTGCACGAGAAGCCCTTTGAGGGGTGTGGGGGCCTGGAGATCACCGATGAAATTCGGGTGACCATCGCCGCCGAGGCCTGTTTGCTGCTGCTGGGCGGGGCCAGCGACGGCTTCCCGCACTGCAACCGGGTTCTGGTCTACCCCAGCGCCTTTGTGTCCACGGTGACCCAGGTTTTGCCGGGGGGCGTGCTGGCCAAGGGCGAGGTGGCTCGGCTGGGGGAGTCCTGGGGCTTTGGCAACGTGGTGCTTTCCTGGGATGATGCCCTCCGAGGGGCGCGGGCCCTGGCCGGGGCGCACAGCGTGGTGCTGCACGAGTTTGCCCACCAGATCGACGAAGAGAACGGGGCCGCCGATGGGGTTCCCCGCTTGCGGGGCTCGAGGGGGGTCTACGCCACCTGGGCCCGCGTAATGCGGCAGGCCTTTGAGCAGCTGTCCCAGGAAAAGGCCCATATATCCTTTTCCAAAGAGGTGCTCGACACCTACGGGGCTACCCACCCGGCGGAGTTTTTTGCGGTGGCCAGCGAAGCTTTTTTCGAACGCCCTCAGGCGCTGCTGGCTCAGCACCCCGAGGTCTACGCCCAACTGAAGGGCTTTTATCGGCTCGACCCCCTGGCCTGGCAACAGCCACAACGAAGCGCTGGGTGAATCCCCCTCATCTGGGGGCACCCCTTTACCAAATCCTAACCAGAGAGCAAGAGCATATCTGGGTATGAACGCCCAGGTGCCTGCCGAAACCACGTTGGTCATCCTTGGGGCCACCGGCGACCTCACCCGGCGGCTGCTGGCCCCTGCGCTGTACCGGCTGTGGGCCAGGGGTCATCTGGAAGGGCTTCGGCTGGTAGGGTATGCCACGAGCGAGTGGGACGACGTCCTCTTTGCTCAGCACCTCGAGGCCGCCCTGCGCGAGTTCGTACCGGAGTTCGACCCTTCGGTCTGGGAGCGGATGCGGGGTCAGGTGCAGTACCTCTCGGGTGACCTGAGCCCCTCGAGGCTGGCCGCCCTGCGCGGCGCCGTTGGAACCAACACCCTCTTCTACCTGGCCCTGCCCCCCGATCTCTTTGGCCTCGCCGCAGAAGGGCTGGGGCAGGCCGGGCTGAACCAGGGGGCCCAGGGCTTTCGCCGACTGGTGGTGGAGAAACCCTTTGGCCACGACCTGACGTCCGCAGAGGCCTTGCGTACCCAGATGCACCGCTACTGGCGGGAAGAGCAGCTTTTTCGGATTGACCACTTCCTGGGCAAGGAGACCACCCAGAACCTCCTGGTTTTCCGCCTGGCCAACCGTTTCCTGGAGCCAGTCTGGAACGCTCAGCACATCGCCCAGGTGCAGGTTACCTACGCCGAGACCCTGGGTGTGGAGGGCCGCTGGCGCTATTACGACCGCGCGGGGGCCCTGCGGGACATGCTCCAGAACCACCTGATGCAGCTCTTTACCCTGGTGGCCCTCGAGCCCCCCTCGGTCTGGGACGCCGATATTCTGCGTGAACACAAGGTAGAGGTGCTGCGCTCGGTGCGGCCCATTTCGCCCGACCAGGTAGACGCCCATGCGGTGCGGGGGCAGTACATCGCCGGAAGCCTGAGGGGGCAGCGGGTGCCAGGCTATTTGCAGGAGGCCCACATCCCGCCCAGTTCCACCACCGAGACCTTTGCCGCTTTGAAGCTGTACGTGGACAACTGGCGCTGGCGGGGGGTGCCCTTTTACCTGCGCAGCGGTAAGCGGCTGGGGGCCGACTACGCCGAAGTGGCCATTGCCTTTCGCGAGGTGCCTACCCGGTTTTTTGGCGAGGCCCCTCCCCAGCACAACTGGCTCGTCTTCCGCACCAGGCCCGAGGAGTGCCTGGAGCTTTGGGCCTGGGCCAAGGAGCCAGGCTTGTCACTCAGGACGCGCTCGCTGGTTTTTGAAGCCCCCTACCAGCGCCCCGGTGACACCTCCTACACCGCCTACGAACAGCTTCTGCTGGACGCCTTGCAAGGCGACCGCACGCACTTCCTGCGCTTTGACGAGGTGGAGTGGGCCTGGCGGATTCTGGAGCCGGTGCTTGGGGCCTGGGTTCAGGGCCAGCCGGAGTCCTACCCGGCGGGCTCGGAGGGGCCGGTGGGCATGGGCCGCCTGATGGACGAGGGGCACGCCTGGCGGCCTTTGGGGAGAAACTGATGGAGGCTTTTGGCGCACCGGGCATTGCCCCGACCTGGGCTTCCAGCGACAAGGACCTGGTGGGCACCGCCCTGGGCACCAGCCGGGTCTGGTTTACGCTGGGGCACGGCATCCTCAACGAGGTCTTCTGGCCTTCTACCGGCGAGCCGCAGATCCGCGACCTGGGCTTTATTGTGGCCCGGGAAGGGGCCTGGTACGAGGTCAAGCGCCTGCGAAACTACACCCTGTCCACCCCCGCACCCGAGATTCCCCTGCCCCTTGTGGTGCACCAGGGGGAAGGGTATACCCTCGAGCTCGAATTTTTAGCCGATCCCGCACGAGACGTAATGCTGGTGCACTACCGGCTCCAGGGCGAAGGGTTCCGCCTCTACCCCCTGCTGGCCCCTCACCTGGGCGGCAGCGGTCAGGGCAACACCGCCTGGCTGGAAGGTGCTGCTCTGTATGCCCAGAAGGAAGGGGCCGCGCTTTGCTGGCTGGCCGAGCCCGGGTTTGCGCGGGCCAGCGCGGGGTTTGTGGGCTATTCCGACGGCTGGCAGGACTTCCGGCACAACGGGGCCATGACCTGGCAGTTTAGCCGAGCCCAGGGCGGCAACGTAGCCCTGATGGGCGAGCTGCTGACCGGCGAGGGGGTGCTGGCCCTGGGCCTGGCCCGCACCCCAGAGGGGGCCCACACCCTGGCCGCCTCGAGCCTGGCCGAGGGCTTTTCGTCCCTCAAGGCCCGCTACCTGAAGGGCTGGCAGGACTGGGCCCACCAGCTACAGATAGAGGGAGAGAATCCCCAGCTCACCGGGCTTGCCCGCACCTCGGCGATGGTGCTCAAGGTGCACGAAGACACCACCTACCCCGGAGCGGTGGTGGCCAGCCTCTCCACCCCCTGGGGGCCCACCCACGACGACCCCGGCGGCTACCACCTGGTCTGGCCGCGCGACGCGGTGGAGGTGGGGCTGGCCCTGCAGATGGCCGGTCAGGTGGCCGACGCAGGGCGGATGCTGGCCTATCTGGTGGCCACCCAGGCCCGCGATGGGAGCTGGCCGCAGAACTTTTACCCCGATGGCCGCCCCTACTGGCAGGGTCTTCAGCTCGATGAGGTGGCCCTGCCGGTGCTACTGGCGGCCCGGCTGGCCGAGGAGGGGCACCTTTCCGAGCGGGTCGGAGCGGCCCGGATGGTGCAGCAAGCCCTGCGTTTCATCGCAAATAACGGCCCCTACAGCCCGCAAGACCGCTGGGAGGAGAACGCCGGGGCCAATCCCTACACCCTGGGGGTGCAGGTCGCCGCGCTGGTTGCAGGGGCGGCCTTTCTGGAGGAGCCCGAGCGCAGTTACGCCCTTTCGCTGGCCGACGACTGGAACGCCCGCATCGAGGAGTGGACCTTTGTGCAGAACACCCCCCTCGACCAGCAGTACGGGCTGCGGGGCCACTACGTGCGCATTCGCCCACCGGGGGCGCTGGGCCTGCGGGGACGGGTACGGGTACAGAACCGCGGGGGCGAGTGCCTGAGCGCCCAAGAACTCATCAGCCTGGATTTCCTCTACCTGGTTCGGCTGGGGCTGCGCACCCCCCACGACCCCCGCATCCAGGACACCCTGCGCCTGGTGGAGGCCCTCTTGAGGGTCGAGACCCCAGGCGGGGTCTTTTACCACCGTTACAACCACGACGGCTACGGCGAGCATGCCGACGGTCGGCCCTTCGACGGGACGGGGGTGGGCCGGGCTTGGCCGCTGCTCTCAGGTGAGCGGGGTCATTATGCGCTTCTGAGTGGGGAGGACCCCCGGCGCTACCTCGAGGCCATGGCCCGCTCCGCGAGTGCGGGTGGGCTCATCCCCGAGCAGGTCTGGGATGGTGCGCCGATTCCCGAGCGGGGGCTCTTTCCCGGCAGGCCCACCGGCAGTGCCATGCCCCTGGTCTGGGCTCATGCCGAGTACCTGAAGCTCTTTCTGGCCTGGCGGAAGGGCCGTCCCGCCGAGCGAATCAGCTCCGTGGCCGAGCGCTATCAGCGCCCCCATCCGCCAGCGGTACTGCACTGGCGCAGCGATACCCCCTATATTGCCATCCCGCCTGGGCGCACCCTGCTGCTCGAGGAGGCCCGGCCCTTCGCCCTCCACTTTGGCTTCGACGGCTGGCAGGGCACGCAGGAGCTGGCCGCTGTCCCGGTGGGACTTGGGCGGTTTGGGGTCTTTTTGAAGGCCGATTTGCTGCAAGGTCATCGTTCGCTCGAGTTCACCCGCCGCTTTGAGGAGGGCTGGGAAGCCCAGAACCATACCGTGTTGCTTGCAAAGGAGTGATGGCAATGGAAGACCACGAAGAAGCCATGCGCGAAGCCGACGAAAAGGCCATGCCCACCCGCAGGGCGGTGCTGCAGGCGGCCATGGGCACCGCTGCAGTGGCCACACTGCTCTCGAGCCTTTACGTGGGGGCAGGGCTCATCCCCAGGGTCACCAAGACCCCCGAGAACGAGCCCCCGCAGGAGGGGGACATTCTGGTGTACGCCACCGGCGCCAAGATGAACCAGCCCATCCTGACCTCTGACCTGGCCGAGGGCGGGCCTTTTCAGCTGGCCTTCCCGATGGACCCCAAGACCCGGGTGATCCGCAACAAGGAGCCCAAGAACACCCTTTTGGTGCTCAAACAACCCCCCAGCAGCTACGACGCTAAAGTGGCAGCCCATGTGGCCCAGGGTGTGGTCTGCTACTCGGCCATCTGCACCCACCTGGGCTGCACGGTGAGCCTGTGGGACGCAGCGCAGAAGCTGATGCGCTGCCCCTGCCACGGAGCGCTGTACGACCCCCGGCAAGACCGGGTGGTCAGTGGGCCGGCCCCGCAGGCCCTGGCGCAGCTACCCATTCGCCTCGAGGGGGACCAGATCGTGGTGGCGGGTGCGTTTTTGGGCCCGGTGGGGGCGCAGGTCTAAGATGGCCGGGTGGGCGCTGTGGGCTTTGCTCTCCGCCTTCTTTGCGGCCCTGACGGCTATTCTGGCCAAGCTGGGGTTGCGCGGGGTGGACGCCGACTTTGCCACTTTGGTGCGTACCTTCCTGATCTTCTGGGCCCTGCTGGCATTTGTGGGCCTCTCGGGCAAGTGGATCAATCCCCTGAGCTTGCCGGGCCCGACCTGGCTCTTCCTGGGCCTCTCGGCGCTGGCTACGGGGGCCTCCTGGGTGGCCTACTTCCGGGCCCTGCAACTCGGGGAGGCCCACCGGGTGGCCCCGGTGGACAAGCTCAGCGTGGTGCTGGTGGCACTGCTGGCCATGCTCTTTCTGGGGGAACGCCCGAGCCTGCGCGACTGGCTGGGCATCGCTCTGGTCACCCTGGGGGTGCTGGTATTGGTTTTCAAGCGCTAGCCTCCAGCAGGCTTTTTGCGTTGTAGATGGTCTTTTTATCCGGTGTCAGAAAGGAGTGCGTATGTTCGAACGAATCCTGGTTCCCTACAACAGCGGTACAAGCGCCCAGATGGCCTTGCAGCAGGCCCTGCAGATAGCCCAAAAACACGGCGGAATAATCCACGGGCTCAACGTCTTCGACCCGGCTCCTTACCAGACCGAGCCGCTGCTGATGGATATGGGCAACGGCCTGCCGCCCCAGCCCGTGGATCCCAATCTGTCCATGGAGGCCCATCTGCTCCGGATTGCCGAGGATCGGGCCAAGGAGAGCCTCGATCACCTCGAGCGTGAATGCCAGGCTGCGGGCGTGCGCTACACCACCGAGCTGCGCATGGGGGACGTGGCCGCCCAGGTGCTTGAGGCTGCCCACCAGGCCGACCTGATGGTGCTGGGCCGCTCTGGGGGGGGCCATAAACTGCGGGCCCTGCAGGATACCTGGGTGCGCCGCAGCCCGGTGCCGGTCTGGCTGGCGGTAGGAGGGGCCTCCGAGCCCCGCCAGGTGGTGCTGGCCTACGACGGTGGCGCAAAAGCCGCCGATGCCCTACAGGTGGCCGCTCGGCTGGCCCAAAGCTGGGGTCTGCCCCTCCTGCTGCGGGCGGTGCGTGAAGAGAGCCGCGTAGACGAGACCACCCTGCGCCAGGCAGGGGGACTCCTTCACGAGCTCGGCATTGACCCCGTCTCCGCCGAGTTGATTCAGGGGCGCCCGGCGGAAGCCCTGGCTTCGCTAACCGGGCCCCATTCCCTTCTGGTAATGGGTACCCACGGGCACGGGGTCTTCCTGGGCCTGCGCTTTGGTCGCACGGTGGACGGTGTGGTGCAGGGAGCCAGGGGTGCGCTCTTGATCTGCCCGTAAAGGATGGGTGAGGGCAGGGAATCTAAATACACAGTCGTATAGATGCCTGTACATTTTCACTGGAGTCCTGGAAGTCTTCTAGTCATTGCGAGCATCCGCAGGATGCGAAGCAATCCAGATCGCCCAACCCAGCTGGTAGTTTGGCAAACTTCTTCTGGATTGCTTCGTCGGCCTTTGGCCTCCTCGCAATGACGGTTGCCACCTGAGAGACTGGTTGGCGAGCGCTCAGACCAACGTTCGGCAGAATGTATAGGCTCCTTTACGACGCTGTACTAAACGTTTTTACAGGGTCTCGAAAATCTCCAGGCCTAAACCAGCCTGACGTAGGATACTTCGTAATGTTCCCACTGCAATCTCCTCATGGGCAGGAACAATTACGGTGCGCACCATCCCTCTTCCCGCACGAGCTTGACGTGGCTGCCCTTTTGTGACTGAAGGATAAAACCCGCAGCGCAGCTTCAAGGCGACGCCTTACCTCGCGGTAGGGGAGGGGCCTAAGCGACCCCAAGCTCTACCTCCACCTTGCACAGCAAGGGCAAAGGGTTTGGCAATGGGGGTTCGAGGTATAGTTCCAGGGCCTCCCGCAGATTTTGTAGGGCCTCTTCCTCACTGGTTCCCTGGCTGGCCACGTCCACCTCGAGGCACCGGGCTACCCGCAGGTTGTCCTCACGCCACAGATGGGCCGTGAACTGCTGTTTCATGACTTTATCGTAATCTCCCATCAGATACTGCGTTGGTTCTGATCTTTACCAATTCTTTACCCCAGGCCCCCATACTGCTCTCAAAGGCGATGGAGCTCGCCATAACCGCCCCCAGGGCTGATAGCTCCTACTCCAGAAGGGGTAGGGGTTTCTCTTACCTGCCCCGACCACAGGGAGGACAGGCATGGAGAATATCTGGTTTTCGGCGGCGCTCTGGTTGGGGCTGGCCCTTCTGGCTACCCTGCTTTCCATCTGGTTAGGTTTGTCGGTGGCCCTGACCGAGATTGTGGTAGGGGTGGCGGCGCAGCTCGGGGTGGGGGCAGCCCTGGGGCCCAAGGTGCTGGGGGCTGAGCAGGGCTGGATTGCTTTTCTGGCCGGGGTGGGGAGCATCGTGCTGACCTTTCTGGCCGGGGCCGAGCTCGAGCCCGAAGCCTTCCGCAAAAGCTGGAAGGAGGCCACCGTGTTGGGTCTGGCCGCTTTTCTGGCCCCCTTCCTGGGGGTGGCAGCCATTGCCCACTACCTCCTGGGGTGGGCCGCACAGCCGGCCTGGCTGGCCGGGGTGGCTCTCTCCACTACCAGCGTGGCGGTGGTGTATGCGGTCATGCTCGAGCTGGGCCTCAACAAAACCGCCTACGGCAAACTCATCCTGGCGGCCTGCTTTGTGAACGACCTGGCAACGGTGGTGGCCCTGGGGCTGCTCTTTGCGCCGTTTGGCCTGCGTACCCTGCTTTTTGCCCTGGGCCTGGCGGGGGGGCTGTTTGTACTTTTGAAGGTTACCGGGCCCTTCTTCCAAAAGTATGGGGGGCGTACCAGCGAGCTCGAGGCCAAGTTTCTGCTCTTTGCCCTGTTTGCGCTGGGGGGGCTGGCGGTCTGGAGTGGCTCCGAGGCGGTGCTACCGGCCTATCTGGTGGGCATGGTGCTGGCCGGCACGGTGGGCAAGGATCACGCCCTGGTGCGCCGCTTGCGCACCCTCACCTTCGGTTTCCTGACCCCCTTCTATTTCATCCGGGCTGGCTCGCTGGTGCAGATGCCGGTGCTGGTGAGCGGCTTTGGGGTTTTTGCGGCGCTGCTGTTGGGCAAGATGCTCACCAAGTTCGTGGGCGTTTTTCCGGTGACCCACCGCTACCACTACCCGCAGGGGGAGTCCATGTACACCACCCTCTTGATGAGCACCGGGCTGACCTTCGGCACCATCAGCGCCCTGTATGGCCTGAGCCACGGCATCATCAGCGCGGCGCAGTACTCCTACCTGGTCGCGGCGGTAATCGCCAGCGCGGTGGTGCCTACCTGGCTGGCCAACCGCTTCTTCCTGCCAAGGCGGCACCTGGAGCAGGTGTCTAAGTCCACCCAGGAGGTAGCAGCATGAGGCTGACCGAGAACCACCGCCGGGTGCTCTCGCTGGCCCTGGCCGAGCTGGAGGAGTACCTGCTGCGGCTCGAGCGTGCCCTGACCGAGGAGCCCCTGGTGGGGCACCTGTACCAGGAGGCCAACGCCCTGCAAAGCCACGAGCGGGCGGAGAGCATCGTGAAGGTGGCGGATGCGCTGCGGGGGCAGGTGGGCGAACTGGCCCGCTTGCTGGCCCTGGAGCCGGTTCGGCACGACCGGTTTGATTTGATCTGGGCGGGTCTTTCGGCCCACTGGGCCAACCTGGAGGAGCTACGCCCGGCCCATCTGAGCAGCTACGGGCCGCTCAAACCGGAGGTGGCGGGCTTTTTGGAGGTTCGGCTGTCGTTGCTCGAGCGGGGTCTAGAGCGAATCGAGAACATTTTGACGGAGGTGGAGGATGTTCAGGCGAATCGTGGTGGGGTTTGACGGCTCGGAATCCTCGCGCAAGGCCCTGCTGGAGGCCCTCGAGCTGGCCCGGGCCTTTCAAGGGGGAGTGCATGCGGTGGCGGTGGTGCGGCCTCCGGAGTTTGCCGAGCTCGAGGGCGAGGTGGAGGGAGCCCTGAACCAGGCCCAGGCCGCCCTCAGCGAGGCCTTTAGCTGGGCTCGGGCCGCCGCCCATAAACACGGGGTAGAGCTACACCTGCACCGCCGGGTGGGGCATCCGGCTGAGGTACTGATGCGCTATGCCGAGGAGTGCGGAGCCGACCTGGTGGTGCTGGGGCGGCGCGGGCTCACGCGGGTGCAGCGCTGGATGCTGGGTTCGGTCTCGGAACGGGTGCTGCGCTATGCGCCCTGCCCGGTGATGGTGGTGCACTGACATCCTCCCCGGACTTCAGTCCGGGGGCTCCTACGCGGAACTTTCGAGGTTGGAGTCTGCATGAGCCGAGGTAGATTCCCTTTCGGGACGGGCCATGCCCGTACACCTGGAAGCCCACACCTTTACCCCATCCACCCGGTCTCCAATGAGACCAGGCTGACCTGCGCCGCGCCGTGGCGCGGCGCTCGGTCGGGCCGTGTCAGGCGGCCCATGACGCAGCAGTCCAGCCGCTACGTCAGCGATGTTCAAACTGGCTACCACATCGGCGTTGCCCTGGTAGCCGCAGGCCACACATCGGAAGTGGCTCTGCTCGGGTCGGTTGGCCCGGGTAGCGTGCCTACAGCGGGGGCAGGTACGGCTGGTCTTGCGGGGGTCTACGAACACCACTCGCACCCCGGCTCGCTCGGCCTTGTAGAGAACAAAATCCACCAGTTGCCGAAAGGCCCAACTAGAGACCATGCGGTTGAAGCGTTTGCTGCCCCGCACCCTATCCCGAATGCCGTCCAGCTTCTCGAAGGCCAGCACCGGATTGGGGTACTGGGTTGCAAGGTCTACCAACTTCTTGCTGGTCTTGTGGTTGAGGTCGGTCATCCATCTGCGCTCCTTACCCCGCATCGCCTTGACCCGGTCGGTACGGCGGTGGCGTTGGTAGCGTTTGCGGAGAGAGGCCCGGTGCTCGCGCTCATGGCGGATGGGTTTACCGTTGGCAACAAAAAGGCCATTGGGATGCTTGGCTGCGACCAACCGAACGATGCCCAGGTCAACCCCGATCACGGTAGGTTCGCCGTGTCCATCACAGATGGTTGGGGTAGTGGGTATTCTAAGGGGCAGCATCACGAACCAGTCTTCGCCCCGCTTGAACAGCCGAGCATCACCCTGGACGTATTGCAGTTTGTCCCGCCAATGCCGCGGGACACAAAGGGGGAGCCAGATGTAGTCACCTTGCACCCCGGTGGAAAGCCGAAGGGCTGTGCCCACGACCCGGTAGGCGTTGACCCCCAGCCCTATCCCCTGGCTACGTACCACCGTCGGTCTGCCCGTCCGCTGCTTGCTCTTGCGAAGCCCAAAATGGCTTCTCGCAAGCTGCACGGCCTGGTTGACTGCCATGCGGCAGTAGTCGGAGGGCAAGCCCAGGGTGCGGATGTTCGAGTAGGCGGCGGCATGGATTTTCCCCCTGTTCGAGGTTTTGGCGCTCAGAGCGAAATCAAGGCCAAGCTGCGTTCCCTGGCGGAAGCGCTCAGCGGTCTGGTCGAGCCAGGCCCGCTTGGCCCTGCCGGGGGCGCGCAGTTTGAGCACGACGGTTTCTGCCCTGTGCATGGATGTACTGTAGCGCACCAGCGGATGGGTGTGCTAGACCGGGCTTCGCCCGGCTTCCGCTTCCTCCCCGCATTGAAATGCGGGGCATCCGCGAAAGGAGTTTTGTGAGGGCTGGGATGAGCTTCTGGCAGAGTTTTTTCTCCAACCGCTATCTGCTCATCTTCCTGGGGGGTGCGGTGGGCTCGGTGCTCCGCTATGGCCTGGGCAGCCTGATCCAGAGTGGCCTGGGCAGCGGTTTTCCCTGGAGTACCCTGACCGTCAACCTGCTTGGCAGCTTTTTGATTGGCCTGGTGCTGCGGCTCTCTGCCGAGGGCGCGGTTTCGCGGGAGGGTCGTTTTCTTCTGGCCATGGGCTTTTGTGGGGGCTTCACCACCTTTTCCACCCTGAGCTGGGAAGCCTTGGGGCTGTTGCAGGGCCGACAGTGGGTTTCCTGGATGCTCTATACCCAACTGAGCCTGCTGCTGGGCCTCTTGCTGACCTGGTTGGGCTACAGCCTTGGCGGACGGATGGTGGCCTAAAGGGAGGTCTGCATGAAACTGCAAGGTGAAGCCAAGCTACTCCGCATATTCATCGGCGAGGCCGACCACTGGCACGGCAAGCCGCTGCACGAGGCGATTGTGCTCGAGGCCCGGCGCTTCGGGCTGGCGGGGGTGAGCGTGTTCAAAGGTTTTGAAGGGTATGGGGCCCACTCGCGCATCCACAGCAGCAAAATTCTGCAGCTCGCTGAAGACCTGCCGGTGCTGGTGGAGATTGTGGACGCCGAGGAGAAAATCCGCGAGTTCCTGCCGGTGCTGGATCAGATGGTGCAGGAGGGGCTCATCACCATGGAAAAGGTAGAGGTAATCCGCTACCTGCCCAAGGAGCGGTCATGAGGCTCTTGTTGCTGACCGATATCCATGCCAACCCCTGGGCCCTGGAGGCCATAGAGCGGAGGGTGGGGCCGGTGGACGCGGTACTGGTGGCCGGCGATGCGGTGAACTACGGGCCCGAGCCCGGCGCCGTGCTGGACTGGCTGACCAGCCGACGCGCGGTGGCGGTGCGGGGCAACCACGACCAGGCAGTGGCCTTTCGGCAAGACCCCAAAGCCGCCCCGGCCAAAGCCAGGCTGGCCCGGACGCTTGCCGAATGGACCCGCCAGCGACTCACCGCTTCCCAGATGGCCCTCCTGCGCAGCCTGCCGGTGCAGCTCACCTGGGAGCTGTCGGGCGTTCGGGTGGCCATGGTGCACGCCACCCCGAGCGACCCCCTCCACGACTACCGCCTGCGCCCCGACGCGGACGGGCCCTTGCTGGCCGCGCTTTGCGCCGGGGTGAAGGCTGATCTCTTGCTGGTCGGCCATACCCACCTGCCCCTTGTGCGCCGGGTAGGAGAACTGATGGTGATCAACCCTGGTTCGGTGGGGCAGCCCCTGGACGGCGATCCCCGTACTGCCTTTGCCCTGTGGGAGGACGGCGAGGTGCGCCTGTGTCGCCTGGAATACGACCGCACCCCGTTGCTGGCCGCGCTGGAACGCCTGCCGCTGGAGGAGCATGTGCGCCACGAGCTGCGCCGGATCTACCTCGAGGCCCGGCTCTAGGAGGAGAGGTATGCAACCACAACTCAGGTTTCTGGCAGGTCCTGCCGACCTCTACCGGGTGGTGGCCTGGCTCTGCGAGGCGCGCGAGGCCCCGCTAGAGGAGGCCGCCCCGGTCTTGCGGGCGATCGTAGACCAGCCCCTGGAGACCCTCGAGCTGGCCGAGCGGCTGGGCCTGGTGGTCCAAAGCGGACTGGCCTTGATGCCCACCCCCTTGGGCTGCGCCTGGGCGGCGCGGCCCGAGGTGCGACCCCCGACCTTCGAGGGTTTGCTGGGGGAGCTTCCCCTGGAAACGGTACGGGCCCGCCTGCGGCGGGCCGGTGGGCGGCTCTCGCTCGTGGCCCTGGCCGACCTGGTGACGGGCCCCCACGCCGAACAGACGGCCCAGGCCCTGGCCGACTGGGGGGAGTGGCTGGGCTACTGGCAGCAGGAGGCAGGCTGGCTATGGTTGCGGGAGGCTGCATGAAAACCAACACCCAGACAGCCTGGCGGCTGGTGGTGGGCCTGGGGCTGGTGAGCCTCTTTGCTGACTTCACCTACGAGGGCGGGCGCAGCATCAGCGGGCCCTTTCTGGCGGTGCTGGGGGCCGGGCCTTTGCTGGTGGGGGCGGTGGCCGGGGTGGGCGAGTTCCTGGGCTACCTGGTACGCCTGTTTGCCGGGCGCTGGGTGGATCGGAGCGGCCAGCCCTGGCGGCTTATGTACCTGGGCTATGCCCTGAACCTGCTCTCCATCCCGGCCCTGGCCCTGGCACCCTCCGCCTGGGGTGCGGCCCTGCTCTTGTTTCTCGAGCGCCTGGGCAAGGGCCTGCGCACCCCGGCGCGCGATGCGCTGCTCTCCCACGCGGGCGATCATCTGGGCCAGGGCAAGGTCTTTGGCCTGCATGAGCTACTCGATCAATCGGGGGCGTTTCTGGGGCCCCTGCTGGTGGCCTTGCTGGTGAGCCTGGGGGGTTACCGCCTGGGGTTTGCCGGACTCCTCGTGCCGGCGCTGCTGGCCCTGGTCTTCCTGCTATCGGCCCGGCGGCTCGATGGGGTGGCCAGGCCGTCCGCGCCGCAGGACTGGGAAAGCCTTCCCCGAGCTTACTACGCCTATTTGCTCTTTGCCATGCTGACGGTGGCAGGGTTTGCGCACTTTCAGTTGGTGGCCTACCACCTGGAGGCAACCCGTGCCGTCCCGGCGGCCACCATCCCGCTCCTGTTCGCCCTGGCCATGGGAGCCGACGCCCTGGTGGCCTACGGGGTGGGGCACCTCTTTGACCGGCTGGGGCTCCGGTTGCTCTGGGGGGTGCCGGTGCTGAGCCTGGCGGTGGCCCCGTTGTTCTTCCTGGGGCAAGGCCTGGGGGTACTGGTGCTGGCGGCGCTCCTCTGGGGCAGCGCGCTGGGCCTGCAAGAAAGCCTGATGCGTACGGCGGTGGCCGTCCTGAGCCCGCAGGCCCGCCGGGGCAGCGCCTACGGCCTTTTCGATACCGCGTTTGGGGGGGCCTGGATGCTGGGCAGCCTGGCCATGGGTTTCTTTTACAGCCTGGCCCCCCGGCATCTGGTCGCCTTTGCGGTGCTGCTGCAAATAGCTGCTGCGCTGTTTCTGTGGCGATTTTACGCCACCTTGAAGGAGGTACGGGCGTGAAGCTCTTCCACAGGCCGCCCCCACCCGACCTGGCCCGCCTGCAAAGTGAAAAAGCAGCCCTGGAGGCGCGGGTGGCCCAGCTCGAGCAGGATCTGGCCTTCTGCGAAAAACAAAATCACCGTCTGGTTCAAGACGCAGGCCCGGCGCTTCGGGAGAACGCCGTGCTGCGTTACCAGCTCTACAAGTGCGAAAGCGACCGGCAGGTGCTGGAGTTTCATGTTCAGGGCAGTCGGGCCGAGGCGGGTGTGGCCCTCAACCTGCTCCACCGGCTGGCCCCTCCGGGCGCTGCCGAGCAGATGGAGCCGCTCGAGGCCACGCTGTTGTTCTTGTACCAGGCCCGCACGCTGGGGGTCTGGCGCGAGGCGCTGGAGCCGCTGGAAGAGCAGGCCCAAAGCCTGTGGCAGGCCGAGCACGGCGAACCCTGGCGCTTCGAGGGCGAACGTTGGCTGGCTCTGAGTGTGGCCGCCCTCCTGCGGCGGCTCGAGCAGGCCCGCAGCCAGAGTCTGGAGGAGGCCGCCCGCCCTGCCGATGGCTTCAGGGCCTTCGACCCGGCGCGGGCCGCCCTGGCCAGTGTGCTCCAGCAGGCCTTGCTCGCCTTCACCCCCGAGGAGGCTCCATGACGCCCAGCCTGCTCTGGCCCACGACCCCTGCTTCGCTGGTGGTGGAGCCGCCACCCTTCTTCCCCGACCTGAACCTCGACCGGGTGGTGGAAAAGGCTGTGGGGGGCCTCGAGTTCGACCTGCGCCCGCTGTACTACACCCCCCTGCACGAGCCAGAAGCCATCCGCTACCGCCAGGCCGTCTTTGCCGATCTGGCAGACCCTGTGCTCAGGGAGGCCCTGCGAGCCTTTGTCCAGGCCCAGCAGGAGCTCAGGCGGCTGTTAAAACTGGCCCAGACCCTTAGCAACCCCTACCAGCAACAGGGCTATTTCCTGGAGGCGGCCCTGCTCTACGTGCGCTCGACGCGGGCCCTGGGCCAGGCCCTGGATGGCTCGTGCCTGGCCTCGGAAGGGCTGAAGCGGGTGCGGGCTTTCCTCGCGCAGTACCGGGCCTCGGCGGGTTTTGCGGCTCTGGCTCAGGAGGCCCAGGGTTTGCAGGCGGCCCTGGCGGCCATCCGCTATACGCTGCACATCCAGGGTGACCGGGTCACGGTGCGCGCCTGGGCCGGCGAGCCCGACTACCAGACCGAGCTCGAGGCCGCTTCCGCCAGGGCCACTCGAAGGACTACCGGGTAAGCTTTTCGGACTGGAACCAGCTCAACCACATCGAGGAGCGCATTCTGGAGGGGGTGGTGGGGCTCTTTCCCCAGGTCTTCGCCGAGCTGGCCGCCTTCACCCTGCGCCACCCAGACTTTCCCGATCCTGTGCTCGCCACGCTTGATTGGGAGGTACAGTTCTTCCTGAGCTATCTGGACTACCTTCAGCCCTTGCAGACGGCGGGGCTCTCTTTTTGCCTTCCGGAGATTGCCCAAGACAAGTGGGAATCGCTTCGAGAGGGTTTTGAGCTGGCCCTGGCCCGCCAGCAGCTAGAAGCTGGCGGCAAGGTGGTACCTAACAGTTTTTACCTAGAGGATCCGGAGCGCATTCTGGTGGTGACCGGCCCCAACCAGGGCGGCAAGACCACCTTTTTGCGCAGCCTGGGTCAGGCCCAGCTGATGCTCCAGTCGGGGCTATTTGTGGGGGCCCAAACCTTCACTTCGGGGCTTTGTGCGGGGGTTTTCACCCATTTCAAGCGCGAGGAGGATCCCACCCTCAAAAGCGGCAAGTTCGACGAGGAGTTATCGCGTATGAGCCGGATTGTGGATCATCTGCGTCCCGGCGCTTTGGTGCTTCTCAACGAGCCGTTTGCGGCAACCCACGAGCTCGAGGGGGCCGAAGTGGCCTACCAGGTGGTGCGGGCGCTGCGGGCCCAGGGGGTGCGGGTGTACCTGGTAAGCCACATGTACAGCCTTACGCGCAGGCTATTGGAGGAAGGCTTTCCCGATGCGGTGTTCCTGCGGGCCGAGCGAAAGCCCGATGGCAGCCGGAGCTACCGTATGCTGCCCGGCGAACCCCTGAGCACCAGCTTTGGCCCCGATGTCTATCAGCAGGTTTTCGAACCTGCGTCCGTCTAGCGACCTCCTGATCCCACGCCCTCAAGACAACGCATAGACCTGGGGTCAAAGCAATAACCCCCTCGAGGTTTCTCGAGGGGGGCGAGGAGGGCAAGATACAACGGGGAGGGCAAGATGCAATCAGGGCTTAGTTGCTGGCCAGGAGCTGCGGTGTGGCGGTGACGGTCAGGCTCTGGCCCTCGCGCCAGATTTTGAGCGTGACCGGCTGGCCTGCGGCACCTTCCAGCACCCCCCGCAGGTCGTTGATGTCCTGGATGGGGGTACCGTTTACCTCCTGGATAACGTCCCCGTTCAGGCCCAGCTGCTGCACTGAGCCATCCGGAGCCTGCACCTGGAGGAACCGGGTGGAGGCTTTGAGACCGGCCTTCTCGGCGGGAGAGCCCTTTTCAACGCTCTGCACCATCAGACCCTCCTCGGGCAGGTCGTTGGCCTTCAGGGTCTGGGGATTGTAGGCGGCCAGGGGTACCACCGATACCCCAAGGCGTGGGCGGGAGGCCAGAATCTCCCTGTCGCTTATGTTTTTTCCCTGCTCGAGCTGTTTGAGGTACTGTTTGGCCAGGTTGATGGGAATGGCAAAGCCCACCCCAGCGTTCTGGGCATTGCCAAACTGCCCGGACGGCGAGATGATGGCGGTGTTGATGCCGATGACCTGGGCCCTCGAGTTGAGCAATGGCCCACCAGAGTTCCCTGGGTTAATGGCGGCGTCGGTCTGGATCAGGGTGGGCACCAGGGCATCCACTGCGCCGGGGTTGCGGCGCACCGCCGAGACGATACCGGTCGAAACGCTGTAGTCGAGGCCAAAGGGATTCCCGATGGCGATGGTTTTCTCGCCTACCTGTACCTGATCGGAGTCGCCCAGCGCTAGGGGCTTAAGCAGTTCTGCAGGGGCCTGTACCTGGATAACCGCCAGGTCGAGTGGCTGGGCCGTGCCCAGTACCTTAGCGGTGTAGCTCTTGGGGCTGTCCTTGAATCGCACGGTGATCTGACTGGCCCCCTGCACCACGTGGTAGTTGGTCAAGATGTGGCCTTGCTTGTCGAGCACAAACCCCGAGCCAGTGCCCTGCTGGGGCTGTGGTTGCAGGAAGGGGGCAAAGGGCTGGAGGTTATCGGGCAGGCTGGCTGCCGGGTTGCTGCGCACCGAGATGTAGACCACCCCTTCGCTGGCGGTCTGGGCGATCTCCACAGTGTTTCGTTCATCGGACAGCAGACCCTGGAGGCTGCTCGGGACTGGACTGGGGGCCGTGCTGGACTGACCATGGCTAAACGCGAACCACAAGGCCGACCCCGAAAGCACCGCCACCGCCAGCAGGCTGGAGGTTTTGAGTACTGTGCTCTTCATGGCTGTTTCTCCTTGGCTTGCCTGGCAAGCACAGTCTGAAGGGTAGTCGGTCGTGGTTTAAGTTCGGTAAAGGTCGGCCAAGTTGGAAGCGAAGCCTGAGGGGTAGCCTTCCAGTTCAACTCACCCGACGGGTGGCTTTTCTGGATTGCTTTGTCGGCTCTCGTTGGTCGGGTTGATTCGTTTTCGTTTGGCGATGAACCAACCCCAATCTGCTATTGGGAACTCCAGATCCGCTGCCGTCACCGCCAGATCAACACCTGCACCCAGCATCTGACCTTTGGCCTTCTGATCTACCTCTACCTGAAAAAGCTGAAACTGCAGACCTGTTCTGGTGTGTTTGTGCTCCGTCGCAATTTCTCGCAAGTTGACCCTGGACAGGAGTGACCTGTACACCTTCCTGGACACGGCTGCTTAAGTCTTGCGTAAGTTTGAGTAGGAAGGGCGGGTTGAGATACCAAGCCCAGCTTGCTCACCAGGTGAAACTGCTTTGCATGAAGGCAGCCTCGAGGTGCACCGGCCAAATCCGATCCAGGAACAGGGTGTGGTTGGTAACGGTTTCGCTGGGGATGGGCTTGGCCGCGAGAAGAGCGCTCAGGGCTTGGCTTCCGGCGAAGGCGCTGGCGTATAGCTGTACGCCCTGGCCCGGCGCGGGCACCACCCCGGAGAATCCTGGAGCGTTCTCCAGATCCACGTAGTAGGTGGAACTGCTCCCCAGGGCCCCCGGGCTCAAGTAGTGCCGCCAGTTGCGCACCCCCGGCTCTTCCAGGGAGAGGGCATAGCCCAGGAAGGAAAGGCCGGGGCTGAAACCTCCGGCGCTCAGGCTGCTAAAGGTGGGAAGGACTGTGGTGGTGTGGGTCTGGTTGCCCGAGAGGCTTAGGGGGGGCACGCCGAGGTTCAGCGTGGCCCCAGCGGCCACCGCCGGGTCCATGGCATTCATCCGCCAGAAGGCGTAACTAAACCCATGGTAGGTCCAGAACTGGAAAAAGTCTTTGGCCGAAAGGCTGGGGCGGCCCACCCCCTGGGTTCCTCCGGGCCAAGCAGCCAGGGGGAGCTGGACGGAGGTGGTGAGGATCAGGCCGGCCTCGGAGAGGAAACCGGGAGGGGCGGTGACGGTTAGGGTTGGGGTGACGGCCAGGGAGATGGGCCCTACCAGGGTTGTGCCCGGCCCTACGGAAATGGGGCCGGTGCGACCAAAGTATGGAGTTCCCCCGCTGTCTACCCCGAAGACCCCCACCTCGTGCCCGATGCCTTGGGGCAGGGGCAGGCTGGAAAAGGCCGCCCCGCTCAGGGAAACCTGGCCCCGGGCGGAGGCCGCGGTGCCGCTTTGAAGGGCCTGGCTCAGACTGCCCCCAACCGTTACGGTAGGACTGGCATAGGTACTGGGGCAGCGCACCACCAGGCTCGAGGAGAGCTCCGCCCGGCTCAGATCCAGGCTGACGTAGGACTGGGCGGAACCGCTGCTCGGACAGCGAAAGGCCACCTGGAAACGGGTTCCTGGGGGGATGGGTAGGTTCCAACTGGTCTGGGAAAGGGGTAAGGCGTTCCAAGGCAGGCCAGCGGTAGAGGGGGGAGGGCCCAGCCGCCAGGCCCCGGCGAGGGGCTGTAGGGGCTCCCCGAGCCCATCCACCAGGGTTACGTTCAGGGCCTGAGGCCCGCCGCCCGAGCAGGCGGTCAGGAGTGACAGAAGCAAGAGGAGAGGCCAAAAACGCTTCATAGATTCCCTTTATTGCCCGCTGTAGCTGGGATTTATCGTGCCTATCTTGATCTCATCAAGAGCGACCTCGCAGAAGAGGCCCGAGGGTTGGGTGTGCAAGGCCCCAAGCCAAAGCGGTAGGGTATTGTTGGTGACACCACTAGGCGCAGTGAAGGTACCCGCAGGGCTTCCGTTTACGTAGAAGGCGCCATTGGTACCATCTACCTTCACCGCTACCTTAGCCCAGGTGCCACTAGAAGGAGGATTGAAGTTAGCAGAGAAGGAGTTAGAAAAAAAGGTTTGATTCCCCAGCCTGAAAGCCGCCCGAACCACTCCTGAGCTCACTCCTTCCAGGTAAAGGGCGTATCCGTTCTGGGTGGCCTGATCCCATTTGTCCAGCACAGGATAGAAGGCTAAAGCCCCACACCCCACTGGGGCCACCCCGGCTTCCAGGTATAAGCTCCCGTAGGAGAGGTTAAGGTCTGGGGTAGAAGGTACCTCAACCCAGGTATTCCCGTTACCAGGGAAGTAGAGGGCCCCTCCCACCTGCCCGCTGACCTGGGTCGGGCCGCTGAAACTAGGCCAGGCCGCCACGGGGCCGGGTTTGGGTGCGCCCTGGTTAAAAATTGGGTTTGCCACCACATCCGCCACACTGGTGGCTCCTGGGGCCTCGTTCAAAGGCCAATGGGCTACAAGGCAGATTGCGGTAGTACACGGGGCTGCTGGGCTGCACCCCGCCATCAGCCCGGCGAGTAAAAAACCCAAACCCATTGCCAAGATCACGTTCTTATGCCGCATGGGATTCCTCCTCTGGTGGTTTGTATGGCTGGTTATGTGGATCATTGCCGACTCAAGGGACTTGGCTCAGGTCGAGCATCCCCGCCCCCACCGCTTGGACCGGGTAGGGCAGGGGTTTGGCATGCTGCTGCAGGGCCTGCTGAAGCTGGGCGGGGGTTAGGGTGGGCTGGGCCTCGAGCCACAGGGCCATGGCCCCGGCTACCAGGGGCGTGGCAAAGGAGGTACCGGTGCAGCTGCCCGTCGCCCCTCCCGGCTGGACGCAGTCCAGATCCGTGCCGGGCGCGGCCAGGTCTACGTACGAACCCTGGGTGCTGTAGGGGGCCGGCTGCCAGCCCGTCGGGGAGGCTTGCAGGGCCCCCACCGCCACCAGCCCTGGCAGGTCAAAGGCCGCCGGGTAGTGGGTGGGGCTGCCCTGGTTGCCCTGGTTGCCGGCTGCCGCAGCCACCGGGAGGCCCTGGCCTAAAGCCGCCTGCAAGGCCAGCTTCAGGGCTTCTACCGGGGTGTCACCCCCCAGGCTCAGGCTGAGCACGGTGGGGCCCTGGCGGTGCTGAACCACCCAGCACACCCCCCGCACCACCCGGCTGGCCCGGCAGACCCCGCTGGCGTCGCAGACCCGCAGCGGCAGGATTCCGACCTCGGGGGCCACCTCCTTGACCAGCCCCGCCGCCCCGGTGCCGTGCCCGCCGGGGAAGGCATCCTGAGGGATGGCATCGTCTTCCACAAAGTCGTACCCGGAAAGCTGGGGAACCGCGGGGTCTACCCCGGTGTCCAGCACCGCAACCTGCACCCCCTGGCCCCGGTGGCCCCGGCTCTGGGCCAATGGGGCCCCCACCTCCAAGCCCCCCTGGGTTGCGCCCAGGCTCCAGAGGCTCTCAGGGTCGGCTTTATAGCTGGGATCCTGGGCCTCGAGTTCGGCCAGGGCCCGGCCCAGGGTCTCGCCGCTGTAGCCCAGCTCGGCCAGGGCGAAGCCACAACCTTGCAGGCTGTCCAGCCGCACTAGGGTAAACCCGGTGGGGAGGCGGGGGGTCTGGCCCAGGGGCAGCCGCAGCAGCACCCGGCTGGGATCCACCGTGCCCAGCACCGAGAGCACCCCCCGGGCCTCCTGCCCTTCACCCACCACCCGCACCGGCTGGGGCCCCCCCGGCAGGCCCGGCACCCTGAAGCGCAGCTGCCCAGCCTCACGCCCGGTGACCAGGGCCTCTACCCCGCCCACGTAGACCCGCGCGCCCTGACTGCTGAGACCCACAAGCCGGGCCTCCACCTCCTCTCCAATGGCCGCGCGGGAGAGTGAGAGCGATACCGAGGGGCCCTGGGGCGAACATCCCACGCCCCAGAGCACCACCCAGGCCAGCCAGAAGATCCGAAAATACCTCTTCATCACGGGTTCCTTCCACCAGGAGGAAGCTCTCTCCTGCGACATCCAAGACCCAGATCGGCATGGCTAGGGGAGGCTCAGGTTGCTTCCCCCCACCGTGTAGGCGCCGGTGGCGATGGCCAGGGCGATATCGGTAGTGGCGGTGAAGGAGGCCGGATTGCTTTCATCCAGGCTCAGCACGGGGTTGGGTGAAAGCAGCGCGCTTACCGAAGCCTGAACGCTGCTGGCGTTGGCAAAGGGGGTATAGCTCAGCAGGCTGGCCAGGTTGGGGAAGGAATAGCTGGTGCTGCTGCCCAGCCAGCCCTTGCCCAGGGTGACCTGGTAGATCAGGGTGGCGTCCTCCAGCTCGATCCGATAGGCTTTTAGATTGGCTCCGCCGTAGCTCAGCCCACTGACCGTGGGGTGGGCCAGCGCGCTCAGGCTGAGGCTGCCCGAAGCCCAGGGGTTGGGCAGGGTGAGGGCAAGGGCCCCGCCGGAGCTGCCCTTGTAGCGCTCCAGCACGTTGCCGCTATTCCCAGCCACGGCGAAGGCCACGTAGCGATCCCCACTCCCGAACCCGCTGACCGGGCGGTAGCTGAAGCTGGCCGCTGCCATTCCGGTGGCATGCCCCACCTGGCCCAGGCCCCGGTTGTCGCTGCTCAGATAGATCACCGATGCGGTGCCATAGGTGGGGGTAAAGCCGCTCGGAAGAGTGGCCGAGAGGTTGGCCGGTGCGAGGGCATCTGCTGCGGCAAGAGAGGTGCTGCTCGAGCCCCCATTGCTGATGTTTACATTTCGCAGCACCTTGGCGGCCTTGTAGTTGGTGGGGTTGCCTGAGGCGCTCACCGTCACCAGCAGGTCTTGGGTGCTTGCGGGGGCGGTCAGGTTTACCGCCACCGGATTGGCCGGGTTAAGCACGCTGCCCCCGTCGCTAAAGTCTTTTCCGCTGACCACCACCGTGTCCCCTGCGACCACCCCTGGCACCGCCGAGACATCCACGTTGAGGGTGTAGGCCACCGTGCTAGGGTTAGGTTCGCTGCAGGTCACCTTGGGGTTGGATAACTCCGCGGCGGCGGCCTGAATCACCTGCACCTCGGTAGCCATGCCAGGAACCGGGGGGTTGCAGCGCACTGCTACGCCGTAAACGGTATTGCCGCTCAGGTTGAAGGTATAGGTGTTGCTGCTGTTTGGCGTAAAGGCCGTCCAGGCCCCGCTGCCCAGCTGGTAGCTGGCCGCATACCCCAGGTTCTGGTCATCCACCACGGTGAGGGTGATGCTGCTGGGGGGCGGGCTGCTGCCCCCACCGCAGGCCGCAAGCAAGAACCCGAAAACCAGGAGCAGAAGACGAGAGGTGTGTTTCATCGGTTCTACCTCCACGGGAAACCTTAGCAAACTCACCCTTAACGGGGTCTGAACGCCTCCAGCCGACCCCGGTAACGCTCGGCTAAAACGGCGTAGCGGGCCTCTTGCAGCAGGGCGATGGCCTCCTCGAGGCTCGCCGGGTCGCTCCTGAGCTCGGCCAGGTTGGCCAAGACTGCTGCGGTGAGCATCCACTCCCGCCCTTCTCGGGCCAGGGCCAGGGCCTTGCGGTAGGCGGCCTCGGCCTCCTCAGGCTTGCCTCGCCGGTGAAAAAGCGCCCCCAGATTGTTCCAGGCCCGGCCCTCGGCCTCGAGCGCCCCCGCTTTTTGCGCAGCCTCGAGGGACTGCCGGTACAACTGCTGGGCTTCCTCGCTGCGCCCCTGACGCTCCCGCACCACCCCCAGATTGAGCAGGGCTCGAGCCTGCAGGAGAGGCACATCGCCAGCAGCCTTCAAGGCCTCGCCCAGCACCGCCTCGGCTTCCGGGCTGCCCTGCTCAAACAGCGCCACCGCCCGGTTGTTCAGGGCGTCTACCTGGCGGGCGGTCTCCGCCGCGGCCAGGAAGCGCACCGCCGCCCGGGCAAACAGATCTGCCGCCGAGCCAAACTCCCCCCGGCTGAAGGCCAGCAAGCCCTGGAGGTTGAGGGCCTCTCCCTGGGCCCAGCTGCTCCCTTGCAGGGCTTCTTGGATCTGGGCCTCGGCCCCTGGCTGGCCCAGGCGAAACAGGAGGTTTCCCCGCACGGCGGCGGCCTCGGCCCCCTGCAAACCCGACTCCTCCAGCGCTTCCAAAGCCTCCTGATACCGGCCCAGCCGCTCCAGCGCCCGGGCTCGCAGGAGCTGTACCTGGGGCTCCAGGGCCAACCCTTGCAGCAGGCGCAGGCTCTCGGCAGGGTTCTCAGAAAGCATCCTCCGGGCCTCTGCTAGAAGGGCCTGTCCGGCTCGCTCCTGATCCTCTGCGCTCCATAATGCCCGCCCTATCTGGTAAAGAGGCAGAGCCCCTCGCAGGGGCAGCCGCCTGGCTAGGGTCAGGGCTACCTCCTGGGCCTCGATCGGTAGCCCGACTGAGGTACCGGGGGTCAGCCCCTCCAGGGGTCTAGCCTGTCCGGTTCCGTCCAGGAGCCGCTCTTCGTAGAGCCGCTCGAGGGCCTCGGGGTTCAGCGATAATACTTCGGCGGCCCGCCCAGGCAGCAGGGCATAAGCCCAGTAGGCCTTGCGTACCTCACGTGGGAGGGGCTCAGGGCATGGTGAGGGGGGGGTGTGTACCTCCAGGGCATGGCGCACCCCATTCAGCCCCAGAGCCTCGCTCAGGAGGGCCTGCCCCCTCTCGGTGAATCCCAGGGCAAAACAGGCTCTGGCCTGCGCCGCGTAACCCCGGTACACCTCCAGCGCGATCCGTTCACGGGTGGACCAGACCCACTCCTCCAGCTCCTCCCCCAAAGGCGCCTCCACCCCTTCCAAAAAAGCCCCCCGGTAGAGCCCGCGAACCTCAGAAAGCCGCCCTTCGCATAGGGCCCGGTGCAGGGGCTCCAGATCGGTGGGGATCACTGCCCTCAGCGCCTCCTCCCCCTCAATGACTCTAAATGGGCGAAGCTGACTCAGGGCCACCGAAAGGTTATTCAAAGGATCCTGAGCTTCGGGCCAGAACATCTCTGCCAATCTACGGCGGGGCTGGCTTCCTTCAATGGCCAGATAGGCGACCAGCAGCAGCGGTTTGATCCGGCTAAACGTTTCTCCCTCAAGGTGTAGTCCGCCTAGCGTGCGGAGCATGCTTTTCAAGCTACCAAATGCTGCTCCCCTTTTGCGCCCAAATGAACTACGCAGCATGCTTTTATAGGAGGTTGATTCAGGGCCTTCTGAAAAAAAGCAGGTAGAGTGCTGCAAATGCCAGAACAATGCCGATGTTGACAGCCAGTCGAACCCAGAACCGGTCCCTCAAAAACAGGTAATCTACCGAAACTACCACGACAACCAGAGCCAGAACATAAAGTGCTATCTGCAAAGTTTTTGACATGAGTCAACCTCGATTAAGCTTCTATCCTACGCTCTGCGCGAGCAGATACAGGTTCAACCCGATGATCACCGCTGCTGTCAGCCAGCCCACCCCCTTGATGGGTCTGCTGATCACCAGGTCGCCCATGAGCCGGGGGTTGCCGACGAACAGGAGCAGGGGCACCAGGGCAAAGGGAATGGCGAAGGAGAGCACTACCTGCGAAATGACCAGCACCTGGGTGGGGTCGAAACCCAGGAGAATCACCGCAAACGAAGGAACCAGTGTCACCAGCCGCCGCACCCAGAGGGGAATGCTGAAACCCACAAAGCCCTGCATCACCACCTGGCCGGCCAGGGTGCCCACGGTGGTGGAGGACAGACCCGAGGCCAGCAAGGCTGCGGCAAAGACCCCTGCCGCCAGCGGCCCCAGCAGGGGAGAGAGGGTCTGGTAGGCAGTGGTGATGTCGGCAACGTCGGTGCGGCCCGTGTGGTGAAAGGTGGCAGCAGCCGCTACCAGCATGGCCATGTTCACAAAGCCCGCAATGGAGAGGGCCAGCACCACGTCCATGTTGCTATAGGACAGCAGTTTACGCTTTTGCACAACATCCAGGACGGGAATGCGCTGCTGCGAGAGGGCCGAGTGCAGGTAGATCACGTGGGGCATCACGGTGGCGCCCAGGATGCCCACTGCCAGCAGTATGCTCTCGCTGCCCTTGAACTGCGGTACAAAGCCGGTCACGAGCCTGGGGTCGGGGTGGGCGAAAAACAGCTCCAGCACATATGCGCTGGCGATCACCCCCACCAGTACGGCGATGGCCGCCTCGAGCGGGCGGAAGCCGTAGCGTTGCAAGCCCAACAGCGCAAAGGTGGCCAGCGCCCCCAGCACGGCCCCCCAGACCAGGGGAATGCCCAGCAAAAGGTGAAATCCCAGGGCGGCCCCGATGAACTCGGCCAGGTCGGTCGCAATGGCCGCGAGCTCGGCCTGTATCCAGTAAAAATAGCGCGCCCAGGGCCGGTACTCCTGACGAACCACTTCGGGCAGGCTTTTCCCGGTGGCGATGCCCAGCCGGGCCGAGAGGCTTTGGATCAGCATGGCCATCAGGTTGGAGAGGAGCACCACCCACAAAAGCAGGTAACCAAACCGAGCCCCGGCCTGGATGTTGGTGGCGAAGTTGCCGGGATCCATATAGGCCACACTGGCTACGAAGGCCGGGCCCAAAAAGGGCAATATTCGGGCCAGACCACGTTTCTGGGAGTGGCGTTCCAGTACTCGCAGGGCCTCTTGCTGGGTTTGTTGGTCGCTCAGGGGGCCGTGGTTGAGCATCTGACTACCTCGGCTTGGGGCCCTCGCGCCGGTAGGGCAGCGGCACGTACTGCACGCTGGGGCGGCTGCCCCTGGGCTGGGGGTAGAGCTCCATCAGGTTGTAGACCTCGGCCGGCATCTCGGTGGAAATGGGCAGGCCCATGCTTTTGGCTTCCTCGGCGCTGATGGGATAATCGTGGGTCCAGGTGCCCTGGGAAAGTTTGTGGGCCAGGGCCTCGGCCTGGGTTTCATCCAGGTGTTTTTGTAACAGGTTTTTGGCGGTGGCCTTGACCTGTAGCAAGGCCTTTCGGGCCTGGTCGGCCATGATCAGGGTTTCGTCGTCAATTTTATCGATGGGCTTCTGCTCCAGCACCTTCAGAATGGAGACGGCGGGATACTGCCCAAGCTGGGGATCTACCGGGCCCAGCACTGCATTGGCGTCCATGACAATCTCGTCGGCAGCCAGGGCAATCAGGGTACCCCCCGACATCGCGTAATGAGGCACAAAAACCGTAACTTTGGCCGGGTGGCGCAGGAGGGCCTCGGCGATCTGTTCGGCAGCCAGTACCAGGCCGCCTGGGGTGTGCAGCACCAGGTCGATGGGCACCTGGGGGTCGGTGAGGCGAATGGCCCGCAAGACCTGCTCGGAGTCGTCAATGTCAATGTAGCGCGAGAGGGGCAGCCCCAGCAGGGCAATGGCCTCCTGCCGGTGAATCAGGGTGATGAGGCGGCTGTTCCGGCGACGCTCCAAAGCCTGGAGGCTGCGGGCTCGAGCCAGCTCCAGCATCTGCCGCTGAAACAGCGGACTCAGGAACGAAAGCAGCAAAAAAAGCCAGAAAAGGTTGTTCAGGATTTCCATGCGTAAACCTCCTCACAGGGTGGCCTGGACGGTATGTCGGGTCACTACCTGATACCCTCATCTTGACGCAAGGGTGGCCAGGGCCAGAAGTCCTCGAGCCAGAGCTTTAGGGCCGCGGTCAGCGGTACCGCCACCAACATCCCCAGCACCCCGGCCAGCCGTTCTCCAAGTAGCAGGGCCAGCAACACCGTGACCGGGTGCAGCGAGGTGCTCTGCCCCACCAACAGAGGGGCCAGCAGGTGCCCCTCAAGCTGGGCCGCACCCAACAGCACCAACAAAGCCTTGAGCACCATCAGCCCCCCCAGCGGGAGGGCGGCAAACACCACCATCACCGTGCCCAGGGCCAGGCCCAGGTAGGGAATGAGCTCCAGCACCCCCACCAGCATGCCCAGCGGTAAAGCCAGCGGCACCCCCAGCAGGCCCAGGCCCAGCCCCACCAGCACCCCCAGGCTGAGGGCTACCAGCAGTTGTCCCCGGAAATAGCCCATCACGGCCCGCTCGAGGTAACCCACCCTCCGCTCGGCCCAGGCCCGCCCGGACATCGGCAACCGCTGGAGCAGGCTCCGGCCCATGCGAGGGCCGTCGGCCAGCAGGTAGATAAAGAGCACCACAAAAGCCGCCAGCTTGACCGCCCCGCCAAACAGCAGGGTCAGGGCCGGAACCAGCCCGCTCTGGGCGAAACTGCCCAGCCGCGGGATTAGCTCGGCAGAGAGGCCCTGCAAGAGCTGCCCCAGGCTGCCATAGGCCTGCTCGAGGGCCCCCACCAGCCAGAGGGGCAGGCCCGAGGCGTGCAGCCATCCGGGTAAGCGGTTCCACCAGTCGGCCAGATGGCCCGCCGTGCCGGGCAGCGTGGCGGCGTACTGGGCCAGTTGCTCGGCGACCCGCACCAGCTCTACCCCCAGCAGGCCAAGCCCCAGGCTCAGAAGCAGCAGAACCACCCCCAGGGCAAGGCCGCGGGACAGCCGGAGGCGTTCCAGCCGGTCTACCAGCGGACGCACCAGGGCCGCCAGCAACAAAGCCCCCAGAAGGATTCCCCATAGGTCGGCGGTGAGGTACAGGAAACGGGCCGCCAGCAGGAGCAGCAATAGCCCGGCCAGCCCTCGCACGTAGGGGTTTTTCCACAAGACCACCAGACCCTCGAGCACACCTCAGGCTAGGGGCCATGGCTAAAGGTTTGGTAAAGAAACGGTAATGGCCGGGAAGTTGGGTTTAGCACAGGGAGATGGAGCAGAGTGTGCTTGTCTGTACGTGAAACTGGCGGGTTTTCGAGCGCTCGAGCACGCCGCCCGTAGTGCGCTCTGGGTGGCTTTCATCCAACCCTCAGGCGCTGCAACCTTCCTGCAAGGTACGCAGGCTACCTTGGGCACGTCCGGGCAGGAGCCCGACAAGGAGGAAAAGATGAAACGGTACGGAAAAGCAATCTTGCTGGCGGCATCGGCCCTCTTGAGCCTGGCAGCATTTGCCCAACAGACCGGGCAGAGCGGCACTCAGCACCCCAGCTACACCGGCAGCCTGCGGGTTCAGGAGAACCTGAGCGCCCAGCAGTACCAGGCCATGGCCAAGGTCTCCATGCAGGATGCCATCAAGGCCGCCCAGGCGGCGCTGAACAGCACCGCTACCCCCACCAAGGTCAAGCTTGGAGTGGAAAACGGCTACCTGGTCTGGGAGGTGGTCATCGCCGGGCAGGAGGTCAAGGTAGACGCGGGCAACGGCAAGGTGCTGCACCAGGAGGCCGTTGGAGCCGAGGAGGATAACGACGGCGAAAGCGAGGGTGAAAACGACTAAACCCCCTCACCGCAACGGGTGGGCTGCTCGAGGGCGGCCCACCCGGCGGGCATTTACCAAAGCTTTACCCAAACTACCCAAGATGTCTGCGAGGTTTTCTATGCCTAAGGGGCTCGTTTGGCCAATAATCGGTGGATTGATATTTGCCCTCGGGCTGGTGGGGTGCCAATCGCGGCCTCAGGCAACGACCGCCACCCCGCCACAGCCGCAGCCCTCGAGCTCCCTCTCCAACCCATCCTCTGCCTTACGGACGGGCCTGCCAGGGATGCCTCCGTATGACCCCAACAACATCTATGCCTTTACCCAGGCCGGAATGCTGGCCCCAGCGGTAAGGGGTTTCCTCGAGCGGGTCTATGTGCCCGACGGGAAGGGCAACCGGCTCTACCTGATAGACCCCAAGATCTACCGGGTGGTGGACAGCTATCCGGTGGACGCTGTGCCCCAGCACGTGGTGCCGGCCTACGACTTCAAGACCCTCTACGTGGTGAACGACGTGGGCCAGACCATCATTCCCATAGATCCCCAGACCGGAAAGCCCGGGCCTCGCATCCGGATTCCCGACCCCTACAACCTCTACTTCACACCCGATGGAAAATACGCGCTGGTAGTGGCCGAGGTCAAGCAAAGGCTCGACTTCTACGATCCCCAGACCTGGCAGCGCAAAAGCTCGCTCAAGGTTCCCTGCAAAGGGATCAACCACATGGACTATAGTGCCGACGGACGCATACTGATCGCCGCGTGTGAGTTCAGTGGAGACCTGCTCAAGATTGACGCAGCGGCCCAAAAGGTGCTGGGTAAGCTGCACCTGGGAGGGATGCCCCAGGACGTCAAACTCTCGCCCGACGGGCGGATCTTCTACGTGGCCGATATGGACGCAGGGGGTGTGCACCTCATTGATGGGGAAAGGTTGGTGCGGCTAGGTTTCATCCCAACCGGAAAAGGCGCCCATGGGCTCTACCCCAGCCGCGATACCCACTATCTCTACATCTCCAACCGCGGGGAAGGCTCGGTGAGCGTGCTCGAGTTCGCTACCCGCAAGCTGGTGGTCAAGTGGTGGATTCCCGGCGGCGGCAGCCCGGATATGGGTGGGGTTACCGCCGATGGCAAGGAGCTCTGGCTTTCCGGGCGCTACCACGGCGAGGTCTATGTCTTCAACACCGACCCGGTCAAAGGCGGGCTGACCCACCGCATCAAGGTGGGGCAGGGGCCCCATGGGCTGGCGGTCTATCCTCAGCCGGGCCGGTACTCCCTGGGGCATACGGGGGTGACGCGGTGAGAGGGTGGGCGCTGGCGGTTTTGCTGTTGGGGCTGGGATGGGCCGCCCCAGCCCCAATCACCCACGGCCCCCGCCAGGCCCCACGGGTGGCCCTGACCTTCGATACCGATGTGACCCATGGCATGTGGCAAAACCTCAAAACGGGCCGGGTTAAGAGCTACAACCCCACGGAGCTGTACCGGCTGCTTGAGCAGAACCAGGTCAGGGCCACCTTTTTCTTGACCGGCCTGTGGATCGAGGCCTACCCCGAGCAGGCCCGGAAGCTCGCTCAGAACCCCCTCTTCGAGCTGGCAAACCACAGCTACAGCCACCCGGGCTTTGCCCAGCCCTGCTATGGCCTTCCCAGCGTGGAACCTGCTAAGAAAGCCGAGGAGATACTGAAGACCCAGCACTTGCTGGCGCAGCTTGGGGCCAGGAGCAGCTACTTTCGCTTTCCTGGAGGCTGCTACACCCCCGACGACCTGGCCCTGGCGGCGCGGCTGGGGCTGCGGGTGGTGCACTGGGACGCAGCAGGCGAAGATGGCGGGCAGACCAACCCCGACGTCATCGTACGCAACGTGCTAAGCCGGGTGCAAAACGGTTCCATCATAGTTTTGCACGGGCAGGGCGGGCCGCGCCTACCGGCGACAATACCGGCGCTGCAGAGGTTAATTCCCGCTCTGAAAGCTCGAGGGTTTGCATTTGTTACGGTGTCGGAGCTGCTTTCTTCCCAGGCTCGATAAACAGCGCGGAGTACAAGAACCCCGAGACCACACCCTGAACCCCAAAGGAGCATCCAGGATGACCCGACCCAGTTATCACTTTTTCCGGCAAGGCCTTCGCCTGGCCCCGCTCTGGCTACTGGCCCTCCTGTTTCTGAGCCTTCTGGCCTTTGTGGGCCTGGCCGAGGATGTGTACGAGCGGGAGGGCTTTTTCTTCGATGCGCCCATCCTGGCCTTTTTTCATGCGCAGAAAAGCGATTTCTGGAACGGCCTGGCCCTGGCCTTTACCGGTTCGGCCTCGGCCCCGGTGGCGGGGGGACTGGTTGCTCGTTTTGCTGATGGCCTTTCTGAGGCGACTGAACTGGCCCCTTTTTGCCCTGGGTTTTGGCGGGGCCATGCTCCTGAACCTGGGTTCCAAGCTCTTCTTTGCCCGTACCCGGCCCCAGCTCTTTCCGCAGCTCATCCCGGAGCATGACTACAGTTTTCCCTCTGGCCACACCATGGCCAGCCTGGCCCTGGTGCTGGCCCTGTATGCCCTGCTCACGCCCGGCCATCCCCGCCTGGCCCGCTGGGTGCTGGGCCTGGGGCTGCCCTGGGCCTTGCTGGTGGGCCTTTCGCGGCTCTACCTGCAGGTGCACTACCCATCGGACGTGCTGGCGGGCTGGGCCCTGAGCTTCCTGTGGGTGGGGGGTGTGGCGCTCTGGTACCGCTGGGCCAAAAGGGCGCGGTAGGGGTGCTATGCGGATCCTCCTGGTCGAAGATGACCCCGAGGTGGGGGCGCTGGTCAAGGAGACCCTCGAGGCCGAGCCCTACGCGGTGGACTGGGCCCAGGATGGCGCGGAAGCCCAGGGGCTGCTGGAGGGCTTTCCCTACGACCTGGTGGTGCTGGATGTGGGCCTGCCCCGGCGGGATGGCTTCAGCTTGCTGGAGCACCTGCGTGGGCGCGGAGACGCACGGCCCGTGCTGATGCTGACCGCTCGCGACGGCCTGGACGACCGGGTGCGCGGCCTTGAGGCCGGGGCCGATGACTACCTGGTCAAGCCCTTTCACCTGCGAGAGCTGCGGGCGCGGGTGCGGGCCCTGCTGCGCCGCTCCAAGGGGGTGGCCCAGAACCGGGTCGAGGTGGGACGGCTCACCCTCGATCTCAAGGCCAAACAGGCCTGGTGGAACGGGGCGGCGCTCGAGCTCTCCGCCAAGGAGTGGCTGATCCTGGAGTTCCTGGCCCTGCACCCTGGGGAGTTCTATCCCCGCGAGCTGTTGCTGGAACACGTCTGGCCGGGGGAGGCCAGCATTGACCCGCGCAGCCTGGATCCCTACATCTCCCGCCTGCGCCAGAAGCTGGCCCCGGAGGCCATCGAGACCCAGCGCGGGCTGGGCTATAAATTGCTGGGATGAGCCTCCGCCTGCGCCTGACCCTCTTCTACACCCTGCTGGTGGCCGGGGTCTTGCTCCTGGCGGGGTTGGGGCTGCGCCTGGGCCTGGCCCGCATCCTGCAGGCCGAGCTGGACCAGCGCCTGCAGGAGGCCCTGGTGCTGGCTCAGCCCTGGGTCAACAGCGACAACGAGCGGCTCGGGTTCAGCCAGGAGGGCGAACTCCTGCCAAAGCTTCCACCCGATCTGGTCTTGCTGCTCTATGGGGCGCAGGATCTGACTGAAGGCTTGGGGCGCGCCCCCCACCCCCCACCCGCGCCACGGGTGGGGTGCTTTGCGGCAACTGGTTTTCGTTTCTGCGGAACGCGGGCAGACGGGGGGGTGTTGCTGGCCGGGCGGCCCCTGGCGGGCCTCGAGGCCAGCCTGCAGGCCCTCGAGCGCGTGCTGTTCTGGGTGTTTCCCGCGGCCCTGGGGCTGGCCCTGGCGCTGGGTTATTTCCTGGTGGGGCGGGCCCTCCGTCCGGTGCGTACCCTGACCCTGGCGGCGCGGGAGCGGGCCCAGAGCCGGAGCTGGAACCGCCCCCTGCCGTTGCCCGCGGCCCGCGACGAACTCTTCACCCTGAGCCAGGCCTTCAACGCCCTGCTGGCCAGCCTGGGCCAGCTCATCGAAAACGAGCGCCGCTTCACCCAGGATGCCGCCCACGAGCTGCGCACCCCCCTGACGGTGCTCTTGGGGCGGCTCGAGCAGGCCCAGGAGAAAAACCGCGACCCCCAGGTGGCGCAGGCCCTGGACTCGGCCCACCGCTCCACCCAGCGCCTCCTGGCCCTGGTGGAAAAGCTGCTGCAACTGGTTCGAGCCGAGGCCGGGCAGGGACTGGTACGGGAGACGGTAGCCCTGAACGAGCTGGCTGCCGAAGTGGCGGAAGACCTCTACCCCCTGTTCGAGGCCAAAGGGCTTGTGCTCCGGGTAAACCTGGCCGAAAGGCCGTTCCTGGTCACCGGGGACCGGCTGGCCCTGGGACTGGCCCTGCGCAACCTGCTGGAAAATGCCCTCAAGTTCACCCCGGCAGGCGAGGTATGGCTAACCCTGCGCCAGATGGGGGCCGAGGCGCTAGTGGAGGTGGAGGACACCGGCGGCGGCATTCCCGAGGCCGCTCTCCCGCACCTGTTTGAGCGCTTCTACCAGGCCCAGGTGGAACACCGCCGCAGCGGGAGCGGCCTGGGGCTGGCCCTGGTGGCGGCCATTGCCCGCTGGCACGGGGGCCAGGTGGAGGTGGCCAATGGGCCCAGGGGGGCGCGGTTTCGCCTGTGGCTACCCATGCAGGCCAGCTCCATACCCTGACCTTTACCCAACCTTTACCCTGGGCACTTACGCTGCCATGCTATGAGGTATCTATGCGCGTCCTGTTGGTAGAAGATGACCCGCGCCTGGCCGCGCTGATTGTGGAGGGCCTGAGCGACGATGGTCTGATAGTGGATCATGCGCCCAATGCGGCCATTGGACGGGGCATGGCCGAACTCGAGCTCTACGACCTGCTAATTCTGGACGTCATGCTTCCCGAGGGGCCGCAGGCGGGCTTCGAGCTGGCCCGGGTGTTGCGGAGCCAGCGCGACAAGACCCCCATCCTCTTCCTGACTGCTAGGGGGGATATGGACTCCAAACTGGTGGGCCTCGAGACCGGGGGGGACGACTACCTGACCAAGCCCTTCGACTTTCGCGAGCTCCGGGCTCGCATCCGTGCCCTGGTGCGGCGGGCACGGGGCGAGGCCGCCAACCTGATTCCCCTGCCGGGGGGCTACACACTCGACCTGGCGGCCCACCAGGTGCTCAAAGATAACCAGCCCGTTCCCCTCACCCCCCGCGAGTATGCCCTGGTGGAGTGCCTGGGGCTGAACCCGGGCCGCACCTACTCCCGCAACAGCCTGATTGAGCGGGTCTGGCCGGGGGAGAGCGAGGTGGATACCAAGGTGGTGGATGTGTACGTTTCCAGCCTGCGGCGCAAGCTGGGCGAGGCGTTCGTGGAAACGGTGCGGGGCCTGGGCTATCGCCTGGGCCGCATGGAGGGGGTGCCTTGAGCCTGCGCCTGCGCCTGACCCTCTACTACGGCCTGCTGCTGGTGGCGTTTCTGCTCTTGAGTGGGCTGCTACTTTATGGGGTCTTTCATACGGCGCTGCACCAGACCCTGGATCAGTCGCTACAGGAGACCGCTACCATCACGGCGGCGGAGCTTCAGATTCAATCTACCCCTCTGGGAGACTCCAGCGCACTTCAGAGCCGTTTTCCTGGAGCTACCGTACTCACCGTGTATGACGCTGAGGGGAACCCACTCTTTCGTCTGGGGCGCCCCTGGGTACAGGTTGAACTCAAAAGTGGCTTCATGACCGTCCAGCAGACCCGGATTTACAACCACCCGCTTTCCAATGGCGGCATTGTGCAGGTGATGCGATCCCAGGAAGAGGCCCTGCAAACTCTCGATCGCACTCAGCAGACCCTGCTCTGGGGCCTGCCGGTGCTGCTGGTGGTGGCGCTGGGGGTGGGGTATGTGCTGGCGGACCGCTCGCTGCGCCCGGTGGATCAGGTCACCCGGCTGGCCGCGCAGATTGCGGCATCCGGACGGTATGGAAGGCGGGTTCCCGAGAGCCCCGGCACGGATGAGATGGCCCGCCTGACCCAGACCTTCAACGCTATGCTCTCGCGCCTCGAGCGCACCATCGAGCGTGAGAGGGCTTTTGCCCTGGCCGCAGCCCACGAGCTTCGCACACCGCTGAGCCTGCTACAGGGCCGGGCCAGCCTGAGCCTGGAAAAGCCCCGCACCCCCGAACAGTACCGCGAGGCCCTGGTTCAGATCGGGCGCACCGCCGAAGACCTGGCCCAGGTGATCGAGGCCCTGCTGCTGCTGGCCCGCACCCACCAGCCAGTAGAGCGGCAGCCGGTGGATCTTGACCTGCTGGCCCTGGAAGCCCAGGAGTCTCTGGAGGCCCTGGCCAAAGAAAAGCAGGCCCGGGTGCTGCTGGAGCTCGAGCCCACCCCCTACCATGGCCAGCCCCTGACCCTGCGCACCGCCATCGGCAACCTGCTCTCCAACGCCCTCAAGTATGGCCCCGTGGGTGGGCGGGTCTGGCTGCGTACCCGCCAGGAGGGCCCTCTGGCTGTGGTGGAGGTGGCCGATGAGGGGCCCGGCATCCCACCGGAGCAGCTTGAGCGCCTCATGCAGCCCTTTCAGCGGGGTACCGCCACCCAGGGGGTGAGGGGGGCCGGACTGGGCCTGACCCTGGTCACCGCCATTGCCGAGCAGCACGGGGGTCGGCTGGTGCTGCAAAAAGCCCGCGAGGGCGGCCTGCTGGCCCGGCTCGAGCTCCCCGCTGCAGAGGCTTTGTAATCCAGGTGTTTCCCGTTACACGGACCCTGTGCACAGCCAGCGATGCAAATCAATCCCGCACTTCGATAAACAGACCCGATTCAACCCTGATTGAAGTGTGGCAGGCTTGAACTTGCCAGAAGGAGGTACCTGATGCCAAAAACCCATATAGAACAGCATTTTTCCGGCTCCGAGACGGTGCGGGATGTGGTGATTGGGATGTCCGATGGGCTCACGGTGCCCTTTGCGCTGGCGGCGGGTCTGGCGGGGGCGGTGGACTCCAACTTTGTGGTGTTGGTGGCCGGGCTGGCCGAGGTGGTGGCGGGATCCATTGCCATGGGCCTGGGGGGCTATCTGGCGGCCCGTACCGAGGCCGACCACTACCAGGCTGAACTCTTGCGGGAGGAGCGGGAGGTACGTGAGCTGCCTAAGGCCGAGACCGAGGAGGTGCGAGCGGTCTTTCGGCAGTATGGCCTGGAGGGCGCGGCCCTCGAGCAGGCCACCGAGGCGGTGACCCGAAGCCCTCAGGTCTGGGTTCGCTTCATGATGAAGGAAGAGCTGGGCCTGGAGGCGCCTGACCCCAGGCGCGCCTTGCGAAGCGCCCTAACCATCGGCGGCTCCTACGTGGCCGGTGGGGCCATTCCTTTGCTGCCCTACCTGCTTCCTCTTTCCATCGAGCAGTCCTTGCTGGTTAGTGCGGGCGTGACCCTGCTGGCGCTGGCGGTCTTTGGCACCTTCAAGGCCCGCTTTACCGGCCTGCCCTGGCTCAAGGGGGCCTGGCAGACCGTGCTGGTTGGGGGGCTGGCGGCGGGTGCGGCCTATGGGCTGGCCCGGTTGGTCAGCGGTTTTGGCCACTAGGGGCCCTGGCGTGCTTCGGATTCGTCCCGTTCAGCCCGGCGACTACCCAGTGCTGGCCGATATTGCCTATGCCACCGGGTTTTTCGGCGGCTCGGCGGAGGTTTACTTTCCGGCCAGGGCGCTCTTTAGCGAGCTCTGGGTGGGGCCCTATCTGGGGCCTGCGGGTGCGTGCGGCCTGGTCGCCGAGGCAGAGGGTAAAGTCCTGGGCTACATCCTGGGGAGCATGGATCCCTGGCGGTACCGGCTTTACTACCTCCAAAGGCTGCCGCGCTGGCTGGCCTGGGCCGCGCTGGGCCGGTATCCGGGGCTGGGGGGTAGCCTGCGCTATCTGCTGCGAGCGGTGCGGTATCCCTCGAGGGCGGCCCCCCTGAATCTGTACCCAGCCCACCTGCACCTGAACCTGTTGCCGGAAGCCCGGGGCAGGGGCCTGGGGGAGCAGCTCTTGCGGGCGCACCTGGGGTGTTTGCGGGATCGAGGGGTTTGTGGGGTTCAGCTCTCCACCACCGAGGAAAACACCGCCGCCCTCGCCCTGTACCGCAAACTCGGCTTCCAGGAGTACGCCCGCTGGGAAAGTCCCCTCTGGACGCCCTGGCTGGGGCGGCCTGTGGTGCACCTGACCCTGGTGTTACTTCTAAACGGTAAAGATTTGCTAAAGAATAGTTCTGCTTGACAATAATTTCATTTGAAAGTATCTTAAGCCGAGTATGACCTGGGGCATCCTGACCTACCTGTGGAAGTTGACCCGCGAACTGCGCGAGGAAGCCCTGCCTCACCTCGAGCGCCTGGGTCTGGCCCCCACCGACCCCTGGCTCCTGGCCGAGATCGAACGGCACCGCTACCCTACCGAGGCCGTGCGGGCCATGCAGATGCCCGCCCCCACGGTGAGCCAGATGCTTCGGCGTCTGGAGCAGGCCGGACTGGTGGTGCGCTCGCTCGATTCCGCCGACCTGCGCCGTTACCGCTTCGAGCTGACCGAGCGGGGGCGGGCTTTGCTCGAGGAGAGCCGCCAGCATATCCAGCGCGCCATGGAGCGTCGGCTGGAGCGGCTTTCCCCAAAAGAGCGCCAGCAGTTTGCACGGTGGCTCGAGGTGCTGGCCAGCGAAGAAGCCCCCAAGGAGCAACCATGACCCATCCTGCCCAACCCACCGACCCCTCGGCTTCGCAAACCCAAACCACCGCGCGGGAGACCCGCCTGACCCTGATCGGCATTCTGCTGGGGCTGTTTCTGGCTGCCCTGGACCAGACCATTGTCTCCACCGCCCTGCCCCGGATCATCGCCGACCTCAAGGGCACCGAGCTCTACGCCTGGGTGACCACCGCCTACTTGCTCACGGCCACCTTCTCGGCGCCCATCTTTGGCCGCCTGACCGAACTGTTCAGCCGCAAGGCCATTTTGCTGGTGGCCATCGGTATCTTTCTGGCCGGGTCGGCCCTGAGCGGGCTGGCCCAGAACATGCCCGAGTTGATCCTCTTCCGGGGTATCCAGGGCATTGGGGGAGGGGCGCTTTTTGCCCTGGCCCTCACCACCATTGCAGTGCTCTTTCCCCCGCGTGAGCGGGGCAAGGTGGGTGGCCTGTTTGGGGCCATCTTCGGGGTGAGCAGCGCTTTGGGGCCGTGGCTGGGGGGCCTGTTGACCGACCACCTCTCCTGGCACTGGGTCTTCTACATCAATATGCCGGTGGGGGCCGTGGCCCTGTGGTTCATCCTGCGCTTCATGCCGCGGCTTTCACCCGAGCGGCGCGAACGGTTCGACTTTCTGGGCGCTGGCCTGCTCATTCTCTGGACAGTGCCGCTGATGCTGGCCTTCTCCTGGGGGGGCAGCACCTACCCCTGGCTGAGCGCCCCCATTCTGGGCCTCTTTGCGCTCAGCGCACTGGCCCTGGCCCTGTGGGTCTGGTCGCAGAACCGCGAGCCGCACCCGCTGTTCGACCTTTCCGTCCTGCGGGTGCGGAGTTTCAGTCTGGCCTCGGCGGCCACCTTCTTCTACGGCCCGGCCTTTCTGGGGGCGGTGGCCTTTCTGCCCCTCTATTTGCAGGTGGTGAAGGGCGTCTCGGCCTCGGCCTCGGGCGTGACGGTGCTGCCCCTGACCCTGGGGGTGGTGCTGGGGGCCAGCGGGAGTGGGGTGCTGTCGGGGCGGCTGGGCCGGTTCAAGCCGCTGCTTTTGGTGGGCACCCTCTGGCTGCTCCTTATCTTTACCGTTCTGCACTTTGTGTTGAGCGTGGATACCCCGCTCTGGCAGGCGGTGCTCTTCTTCTTCCTCCTGGGGCTGGGGTTAGGCCCGGCCCAGTCGTTGCTGCAGATAGCCGCCCAGAACAACGTTCCCCCAGAGCGCATCGGCTCGGCCACGGCTTTCACCCAGCTCATGCGGCAGATTGGCTCCACCATTGGCATTGCCGTGCTGGGTACGGTCCTCTCCCATAACCTGACCGCCGAGACCTGCAAGGTCTTCCCCCAGGATGCCGTCTGTAAGCCGGGGGCGCTGGCCTCGAGGTCAAACGAAGGGGGCACGGGCCTGAACCTGGATGAGCAGTTTGCCCAGCTCGAGGCCCAGGTCGTAGCCGCCCTCAAGGGCGATACCCAGGCCTACCAGGCCCTGCTGCAAGACCCCCAGGTACCCCAGGAGGCCAAAAACGGCCTGGTCAAAGGCGGCATTCCGGCGCAGTTCCGGCAGATGGAAGCAGAGGTGGTGGCGGCGCTGCAGGGCGATGAGAAGGCCTACACGGCCCTGATGGCCGACCCCAATCTGCCCGCGGAGTTCAAAGCCCGGCTGGTCAAAGGTGGCATACCGGCGCAGTTCCGGCAGATGGAGGCACAGGTGGTGGCGGCGCTGCAGGGCGATGAGAAGGCCTACACGGCCCTGATGGCCGACCCCAATCTGCCCGCGGAGTTCAAGGCCAGGCTGGTCAAAGGCGGCATTCCGGCGCAGTTCCAGGAGCTGGAGATCCAGGTCGAGGCGGCCCTCAAGGGCAGTGTGGCGGCCTATAACACCCTGATCCGCAACCCCCAGGTGCCCGCCGAGCTCAAGGCCCGACTGGTAGAGGGGGGTATTCCCGCCCAGTTCCGGGCGCTCGAGGCCCAGTTTGCGGCGGCCCTGAATGGGGATGTAACGGCTTACACCGCCCTGATCAACAATCCGCAGGTACCTGAAGCGTTCAAGGCCCGCTTGACCAAAGGGGGCCTCCCGGCCCAGTTCCAGGAGATCAAAACCCAGCTTCTGGCGGCCTTGAAGGGTGATGCCCAGGCCTACCAGGCCGTTCAGCAGAACCCCCTGATACCCGCCGAGTTCAAAGCCCGCATTCCCAAAGGGGGGGTGGCCGCCCAGGTACAGGCCCAGCTCGAGCAAACCCTGGGCCTGCTGCAGGCGGCTCTGCAGGGAGATGCTCAGGCCGCCCAGACCCTGCGGCGCACACCCAACCTGGATCCCCGTATCCAGAACCTGCTGGATAACCCACCCCCCGCCGAGGCCCTACCCGCTGTGCTGGCCCAGGTAAAGGCGGGCCTGGAAGCCCAGTCGCCGCAGATTATCGCTGCGGTCACGCAGCAGGCCAGCGCACAGATCGAGGCGGGTCTGCAGCAAGCCCAGCAACAAGCCCTAACCCAGGCGCTGGCCGGGGTCAAGGCCGGGCTGGCCCAGGCCCGGCTCCAAGCTGAGGCTGCTGCCCTTACGGCGGTGCGCGAGAACTTACAAAAAGCCCAGGCTGCCGCCACTGCCCAGGCCGTTGCGGCGGTGCGTGAGAGCTTGCAAAAAGCCCAGGCCGCTGCGCTGGAGAAGGCCCTGCAGGCCACCCGTGAAAACCTTGCTGTGGCCGAACAAAAGGCCCTGCAGGAGGTGCCCAAACAGGTGGTGGCCAGGCTCGAGGAGACCAAAAACAAACTTCACGAGGCCCTCAACAACGGCATTACCCAAGCAGAAAAAGAGATATTCATGTACGCTGCCCTCTTTGTACTAATTTCCCTGATCTTCATCCTGCCCCTGCCTAACGAGGAGCTGCGGGGAAGGGGCGGGATGACCTGAACACGAGGCGAGTTTGTAGCTCGAAATTAAAAAGAGGTGGCTAGCCTGATTGATATGCTCCCAAGCAGAAGGGCACGGCCTTCTTCCCTTGCGGCCAATCAACGGGTGCGACATGGATGCAAGATATACGGAGGTACTTAGTTACTGCAATACTTGATTACTTAACTCAAGTTGCCACCTATCCAATCACTGGTGCTAGTCACTGAACGATGTCATACCAAATCTATGTAGATAATAATGCATGCCGAGCAAAGCCATACCCCTACACCCCCACCTGAGCCTGGAGGAACTGGAACAGCGCTATCGTCGCTGCAAGGATGCCAAGGAGAAGACCCGCTGGCAGGTGATCTGGCTGTACGCCCAGCAGACCCGGGAGAACCGCCCCAGCACCCTGGCGGTAAGCCGGGCCACCGGGTTTAGCCAGAACTGGGTCTACAAGCTCATCCGGCGCTACAACGCCGAGGGACCCCAAGGGCTCATCGATAAGCACCGCTACAACCCGGGAGGGGATAAGCGGGCTCTGCTGAACAAACAGCAGCAACAAGCCCTCTGGCGGGCCCTGCAAGAGCGCCCCCCCGACGGGGGGGTGTGGACGGCCCCCAAGGTGGCCCGCTGGGTCAAGCAGCACACCGGCAAGGTCATGGCGGAGATCACCGCCTGGACCTACCTGCGGCGGCTGGGCTTCAGCCTCCAACGCCTCCGTCCGCGTCACACCCAGGCGGCAAGCCCGCAGGAGAAGGCCGCTTTCAAAAAAAGTAGCCCAGGTAGTAGAGGCCCAGCGGCGGTTGCACCCAGATAAGCCGGTGGAGGTCTGGAGCCAGGATGAGGCCCGCCTGGGCCTGAAGCCGATTGTGCACAGGGTCTGGGCGCTCAAAGGACAGCGGCCTTTGGCCTTCCATCGCAGCCGCTATGAATGGCTGTACGTCTACCTCTTCGTGCATCCGGCCAGTGGGCAGAGCACCTTCTTGATCCTGCCCACGGTGAACAGCCAACTCATGAGCCTGGCCCTACAGGAGTTCCAGCGGGAGGTGGATCCAGAGGGGAGGAAGGTTCTGGTGCTGCTTCTGGACAACGCGGGCTGGCACCGGGCCAAAGACCTCCAGGTACCGCCCGGTCTGCTGCTGCTGAACCTACCGCCCTACACCCCGGAGCTCTCCCCGGCGGAGCCGGTGGTGCCTTTGCTGCGGGAAGCGGTGGCCAATGAGAGCTTCCCCAGCTTGGAGGCTTTGCAAGAGCGTCTGGTAGAGCGGTGTGTCTATTTCCAGCAGCACCCCGAGATCATCCGGGGGGTGGCAGGGTTCGGGTGGATTCCCAATGGATGACTATCTATCCCTTCGTGTGCTACTTGATCTGAACCCCAAGATGTGAAACAAGAGGGGGTGCTATGCACTCAGATCGCGAGCACCCCCTTTACTATCTTGACGCAGAAACCCTCCTGATCGCTACCTATGTCTGGGT
>NZ_JAGDFV010000023.1 GCF_017497985.1 Meiothermus sp. CFH 77666 | reverse complement strand
GATCAGCAGCAGGTCTTGCCAGCGATGATGGGTTTTCAAGTACTCGCGGGAATCGGGTATCTGGGCTAGATACGGCAACGGACTGGGGATGGAGACAGCTTTCATATGTGATTATGATAAAAGCCTGGGAATAAGCCCGCTTACACTCACACCTGCAACCGCTTGTTCAGAACCTTACTGAAGGCATACACGCAAAAACAACGGCGAATAAAAAGGTCGTTGCGAGGAAGCCAGAGGCCGACATCGTAACCCTGGAGAGCGTCGCACAGCCGTTTGACCACGGAGGTATCCTGGGTTGCTAGTGAGAACCAACCGCTCAAAGCCAAAACAGATTTCTGGAATGCTACCGGCCGTGCGTAACTATGTCAGAAAGCGGTAGAATCCTGGACAGTGGATACGCTGGAATTGCTCCGTATCAACCTGCTCTCCCCTGCCGTGCTGGCCTTTGCCCTGGGCCTCACGGCCACACTGGTCAAGTCCGACCTCAAAATCCCCGATGCGCTCTACACCACCCTCTCGATCTATCTCCTGCTGGCCATCGGCCTCAAAGGCGGGGCTGCACTTTCCACCACGCCATTTGCCGAGCTGTGGAAACCCGCCCTGGCAACGCTGGTGCTGAGCGTCCTTACGCCGCTACTCTCTTACGCTGTGTTGCGGCAAATAGGGCGCTTCGATGTGGTGAATGCTGCCGCTATCGCGGCCCACTATGGCTCGGTTTCGGCGGTGACCTTCATCGCTGCCACTACCTTCATGCAGGCAGCCGGGCAACCGGTGGAGGGCTTTATGCCCACCCTGGTAGCCATTTTGGAAGTCCCGGCCATTGTGATTGCGCTGCTGATTGCCCGCCGTAGCCTGGGCGAAGGCTCGCTGGGCGAGGCGGTGCGGGAGATTTTTGCCGGTAGAAGTATCCTGCTGCTCGTGGGGGGCTCTGTAATGGGCTTTTTGGCGGGGCCAGAGGGTCTCAAGCAAATTGCCCCGGTGTTCGTAGACCCCTTTCGGGGGGTGCTGGTGTTGTTTTTGCTCGAGCTCGGCATGGTAGCCGCCAAGCGCTTGCGCGATCTGCGAACGGTAGGGTTTTTTTTGATTGGTTTTGGCATCGTGATGCCACTTGTACAAGGGGCTCTGGGCGTGTGGTTCGGGAGCCTGGCCGGTATGTCGGTGGGGGGGGCAATGGTCTTGGGCACCATGGCCGCCAGTGCTTCGTACATTGCAGCCCCAGCTGCCGTACGCATTGCCTTGCCCCAGGCCAATCCGAGCTACTACCTTACCGCCTCGCTGGGCATCACCTTCCCCTTCAACCTGACCCTGGGAATCCCCATCTACTTTGCGCTTTCTCGCTGGCTGCACGGAGGTAGCTAATGGCCCTGGTTTCGCTCAAACTGGTCACCATCATTGCAGAAGGCTTCCTGGAAGAGCGGCTTGTCCGGGAAATCAAAAAATTGGGCGCCAAGGGCTACACCATCACACCAGCCAGGGGCGAGGGCAGCCGTGGGGTGCGGGCCAGCGAGTGGGAGGGCAATAACATTCGTCTGGAAACGATTGTGAGCCCTTCTGTGGCAGAAAAAATCCTGAACCGTCTGGCCGAGGTATATTTTGCCAACTACGCGGTGATTGCTTTTGTGGAAAACGTAGAGGTGGTTCGCGGCGATAAGTACACTTAACGCGCCATCCAGGATTAAGAAATCTCTGTCCTGGGTAGAACCTTGGCTGCTTGAGCAGGCGACCAGATCAGTGAAGCGCGCAATATCTCTGAGAGGCATCGCCTAATCCCCACAACCGACGAACCCCCCAGGTGCAGTCTATCGCGTTCCCATCACTGTTTGTGGTTCAGGCAGATCTGGCATGACTGCATCCGCCGCACATCGGAGGAACAATCGCACACTTCAGGCTCGAGCCAGAGAGGCTTTATGTGCTAGATTTCCCAAAAAATAGGGCCTAAAGTCACTCAGACCCCTCACCTATATCCGATAGGATAGAGGGGCAGACCGATGCTGGCCTGACAAAGCACTAGGAGGTGCTAATGAGCGTTCTGGAACGACAGCAAGAGGCGGGTTATGCTACGCGCTCGCCGGTCATCAACGACTTCTCCCTGGTTGTAGCCACCGCCAACGGTACCGGCAGTCAGACCGCCAACCTTACCCTGTTGCGGTCTTTTTTTAAGATGGGCATTCCTGTACATGGCAAGAACATTTTTCCTTCCAATATTCAGGGGCTTCCCACCTGGTACCACATCCGGGTCAGCCATGAAGGGTACATCGCCCGAAAGCCTTCCGAAATTTTAGTGGCCTTCAACCCTACCACCGCCGCAGAAGACGTCCAGGAGTTGCCCCCAGGCGGAGTGTGTCTCTATAACGCTGACCTGAAAAATCTGCCCAAACGCGACGACCTGATTTTCTACCCCATTCCTGTGAGCGAGCTCATTGCAGGCGTGGACGTGCCAGTCAAGCGCAAGCCCTACATTGCCAACATGGCCTATGTGGGGGTGGTGGCCTGGATGTTGGGGGCCCCGCTCGAGGTCGTGGAGGAAGCCCTGGGAGCACAGTTTGGTTACCGCCAGAAGCTGGTGGAAAGCAACCTGCAGGTAGTGCGCCGGGCGCATGAATGGGCCAGCCAGAACCTGCGCAAACAAGACCCGTACCGCCTCGAGCCCATGAACAAGACCGAAGGGCTCATCATCATGACCGGCAACGAGGCCGGCGCTTTGGGGGCGGTGTTTGGCGGGGTGAGCGTGGCGGCCTGGTATCCCATCACCCCTTCGACCAGCTTTATGGATGCCCTGCGCGAGTTTTTACCCAAACTGCGCAAGAACCAAAACGGTAAACCCACCTATACGATCATCCAGGCCGAGGATGAACTGGCTGCCGCAGGCATGGTTATGGGCGCAGGCTGGGCTGGTGCAAGGGCCCTTACCTCCACCAGCGGCCCCGGCATCAGCCTGATGGCCGAGTTCGTCAGTTATGGCTACTTTGCCGAAATTCCCGCCGTAATCTGGGACATCCAGCGGGTAGGCCCCAGTACCGGCCTCCCTACCCGCACCAGCCAGGGCGATGTTTCGTTTGCCTACACCCTGGGCCACGGTGATACCAAGCACCCGATCCTGTTCCCGTCCTCCATCGAAGAAAGTTTCGAGTTTGGCTGGAAGTCTCTCGACCTGGCCGAGGTGCTGCAGACCCCCGTGTTTGTGCTCTCCGACCTCGACCTCGGAATGAACCACTGGATGGGCAAACCCTTCGACTACCCCGAAGCACCCCTGCAACGGGGCAAGGTGCTGAGCGCCACCGAGCTCGAGGCCCTGGGCGGTTTTGCCCGCTACAAGGATGTGGACGGCGACGGCATCCCCTACCGGACGCTGCCCGGCACGCCCCACCCCCTGGCCGCCTACTTCACCCGGGGCAGCGGCCACAACGAACAGGCCCAGTACAGCGAACGGGCCGAGGACTATGAACGCCTGATGGCCCGACTGGCTCGTAAATTCGATACGGCCCGCAACCTGGTACCCGCTCCGGCCATCGAACACAGCCCCTCCGCCAAAGTGGGTATCATCGCTTACGGCACCACCCGCTACGCCATCGAAGAGGCCCGCGACCGCCTCGCCCGGCAGCTCCCTACCAGCTTCCTGCGTCTGCGGGCCCTGCCCATCAACCATGCCGTGCGGGACTTTGTGGCCGCCCACGAACGGGTGTACGTTATTGAACTCAACCGCGACGGCCAGCTTCACGGCATCCTGCAAAACGAGATGCCCGAGTATGCTACCCGCCTGCGCTCGGTGGCCCATCTCGACGGACTGCCACTCACCGCCGAGTGGGTGAAGACCCGCTTACTGAACGAGGAAGCCGGTCTCAAGTAGGAAATAGGGGAACACCTATGGAAAACCCAGTGCCTTCCGACCGCATCCCGCTCAAGCTCAACGCCGTGGGCCTGAGCAAGAAAGACTACGACGGCGCCCCCAGCACCCTGTGCAAGGGCTGTGGGCACAACAGCATCGCCAGCCAGATCGTGCAGGTAGGCTATGAACTGAACCTGAGGCCCCACGAGATTATCAAGCTCTCGGGCATCGGTTGCTCGTCCAAGTCGCCGGCTTACTTTTTGGGCATGTCGCACGGCTTCAACGCCCTGCACGGGCGGATGCCCAGCGTGGCCACGGGTGCGCTGCTGGCCAACCACACCCTGAAAGCCATTGGGGTCTCGGGCGATGGCGACACCGGCAGCATCGGCATGGGCCAGTTCAAGCACCTGATGCGCCGCAACGTGCCAGTGGTTTACATCGTGGAAAACAACGGCGTGTACGGCCTTACCAAGGGCCAGTTCTCGGCTACAGCCGAGGAGGGCCTCGAGCTCAAATACGCGGGCCACAACGAGTTTCCGCCGGTTGACCTGTGCATGGAGGCCATCATTGCCGGAGCCGGTTTTGTAGCCCGCAGCTTTGCGGGCGACGCCAAGCAGGTGCGCGAGTTGATCAAGGCCGCCCTCTCGTTCCGGGGTACGGCAGTGCTGGACATCATCAGCCCCTGCGTGACCTTCAACAACGAGGACGACAGCCCCAAGAGCTATGGCTACGGCACCAAAAACGAAAAGCCCCTGCACGAACTCGGCTTCATCCCCTCTGCGGAAGAAATACAGATTGAGCCCATGGAACCGGGCGAGCTTCGCACCGTCAAGCTCCACGATGGCTCGCTGATTAGCCTGCGGAACCTGGACGCCGACTACGACCCTACCAACAAGCTTGCAGCCCTGGAGCGTCTCGTCCGGGCCCAGGAAACCGGCGAGTTCATCACCGGCCTGATCTACTACAACCCCAGCCGGCCCAGCCTGGCCGAGGTAGAAGAGCTGGACACCCCTCTGGCCCAGCTATCCCCAGAACAGCTCCGGCCCGGCAGGGAGAAGCTCGAGCAAATTTTGCAAACCTACCGCTGAGCCTCAGAGTGCTGGGCTTTTTCAGTGTTCTGGACAGAACAGTGGCCGCCTGGATGGTCGAGCAGGTCTGTGAGGAGTGCTGTGACTTTCTAAGCGCGCTACAACCAACCCTGTAAGCGGTATTTCAACAGGCCCAGATACTCCCGCGTGAGGGGGGTCAGGGCTTTCAATCGGTCGGCGGGGGCGGTGAGGGCCAGGTCGAAGCGGGGTTCGCTCGAGGTCACGCTCACGACATCCAGGCCCAGCTTGCGAAAGGCCCCCACGGCCCGGCGGCTGTGCGCGGGGGTGGTCACCAGCAAAACCCGTGCCCATCTCCGCTCCCTGACCACCTCGGCCACCGCCAGGGCTTCGGTGCGGGTGGTACGCATCTGGGGCAGCAGGACAATTTCCGGGCCTTCGGTACCATACAAAGCCTGCACCCGCGCCCGGGCCTCGAGGCCCAGCGAAGGGCAGCGGGCATCGCCAAAAATCTCGCCCACCGTGTCCGAGAGGGAAATGCGGGGCGCGTAGCCGGCCCGCCAGAGCTCCAGGCCCTTCTCCAGGCGAGCCAGTGAGGAGGCCTCGAGCTCCCCCGCCCCGCAGTGCATCCCGCCCCCTAGCACCACGATCAGGTCGGCTTTTTGCGGCACCTCATGAACGATTAGCCCGTTCATCAGCGCCCGGGTGAGCGGGGTAAAGACAACCGACGCAACGAATAGCGCACAAAGCCCGCTTCCCAGCAGCAAAACCCGAAAGGTGGGGCCGAATAAGCCCATGAGCGTGCCCCCCAGCCAGAAGCCCAGCAGCGCCCCCACCCCAAGCTCAGGGTTGAGGACGAGCCCCAAGGGCAACAAGAGCAGGCTCAAGCCCGCCGCCATCAGCAATTGTGCGCGTTGCTTCAACATCCCCCCAATCTTACGAGATGCTTTCAGTTTTCCATTTCATAACGCTTTTTCAACACAAGCTGCGTGATACGATATATTTATGGCCGTTCTGACCGCCGACCAAAAAATGGTACTGGACATGGTGCGGGCCGTTTCCCGCGAGGTGTTGTGGGAGATGGCCCCCGAATACGACCGCTCGGGGCAGTACCCCTGGCCCCAGCTCCAAAAGCTGGGCGAGCTGGGCCTGCTGGGCATGACCACCCCCGAAGCCTGGGGCGGGGCCGGGCTCGATTCGGTCACCTGGGCCCTGGCTATGGAAGAAATCGCTGCAGCCGACCCCAGTGTGGCGGTCATTCTTTCGGTCACGTCGGGCTTGCCGCAGTACATGCTGAACAAGTTTGGCACCGAGGCCCAGAAAAAGAAGTACCTGGTGCCGCTGGCCAGGGGCGAATGGATTGGGGCCTTCTCGCTGACCGAGCCCCACGCCGGTTCCGACCCGGCCTCGCTCAAGGCGACGGCCCGCAAGGTGCCGGGGGGCTGGCAGCTGGACGGCCTCAAAAGCTGGGTCACCTCCGGCGGGCAGGCCCAGGTCTACGTGGTGATGGCGCGGGGCGAGGCTGGCATTAGCAGCTTCATTGTGGAAAAAGATACCCCCGGCCTCAGCTTTGGCAGCCCCGAGGACAAGATGGGCCTCCATGCTGCCCACACCTGCGAGGTGCGCCTCGAGGAGGTCTTTGTACCGGATGAAAACCTGCTGGGGCAGGAAGGCCGGGGACTGGCACAGGCCCTGGCCGGGCTGGACGCCGGGCGCATTGGGATTGCCGCCCAGGCGGTAGGCATGGCCCGCGCAGCCTTTGAGATAGCCAGGCAGTACGCTGACGAGCGCACCCAGTTCGGCCAGAAGATTCGGGAGTTTCAGGGGGTTGGCTTCAAACTGGCCGAGATGCACACCCGCATTGCCGCTGCGCGGGCGCTGGTTCTGGAAGCTGCCGCCAGGAAAGACCGGGGCGAAAAGTTTACCCTCGAGGCCTCCACCGCCAAACTATTCGCTTCGGACGTAGCGGTGGGCGTGACCCGCGAGGCTGTCCAAATTCTGGGCGGCTATGGCTACCACCGTGAGTACCGTGTAGAGCGCTACTACCGCGATGCCAAGATTACTGAAATTTACGAGGGCACCAGCGAGATTCAAAAGCTGGTCATTGCCAGAGAGCTGTACCGATAGAGCGCATCTCACGAAGTAGCCGCCTGAAAACTCGAAATCCAAGCACCTGTGGGCCGGGCCCGACCCACGCCTGGGTGCGTAATATGCGTCTGGGCCGAGACGGATTTTTGTTTTCGCGGGCGGCCACCCATGTAAAGGGTGCTGCTATTTTTATTCAAACACACCGCACAGGCCAGCCATCTCAAAGACCTACACACCCCTGGTCGAGCCTTTGGCTTTGAGCTTTCGGCTTTCGGCCCGCCGAGTGTGGGGATTTATCAAAAGTTGAGTGTTCAGGTGAAGCTGGTATAAACCATCCCGTTGCAGCTTTGGGGCTTTTGGCCGTAGGCTTTGAGCCGATGAACGTATTGATCATCCATGCCCACCCCAACCCCAATTCCTTCAATGCAGCCCTACGCGACGTGGCTGTCCGCACCCTGAGCCGCTCAGGGCACAGCATTTTGCTCTCGGATCTCTACACCATGCGCTTCAACCCCGTGCTGAGTGCGCGGGAGCTCCAGGGCGACCTGAGTGAAATCCAGCCGGAAATAGACAAGGTTCGCCGCGCCGATCTGTTGCTCTTCCAGTTTCCCGACTGGTGGTACGGGATGCCTGCCATCATGAAAGGCTGGATAGACCGGGTGTTTGCCTTTGGCTTTGCCTACGACGACGAGCATTCTTTTGAAAATGGTCTGCTGCGGGGTAAAAAGGCCATGCTGAGCCTGACCGTAGGAGCCCGCGAGGACTATTACCGTCAAGCGCCCCAGCGCGACCTCATGCGGGTACTCGAGCCCATCCACTACGGCATTCTGGCCTACTGTGGCCTGGAAGTGCTGCCCCCCTTTATTGCCTACGGGCCGGGTGAAATGAGCGAGGCCGAGCGCAAAGCCACCCTCGAGGCCTTCCGGGAACACCTGCATAAACTACCCGAACTCAAACCCCTTCACTTCAGCTAAACTTCAGCCTGGAAGACTAGGCTCTGGTCATGCACCGACGCACCGTTCTCAAGGGGCTGGCCGCCTTGCTAAGCGGCACCAGAGGCTTTGCACAAACCGCGCCCAATCCTGCCAACCCTGCCTTCCACAAGCTAGCCGCTACCTACTCCGCCCAGAACCGAGGCATTTCCCTTCTGGTGATGGTAGACGGCCAGATTGTGTTTGAGGATTACCCTGGCAGGGGTAGCCCCACCCGCGCCCACGAGCTGGCCAGCGGTACCAAGAGCTTTTGTGGGGTGATGGCCGTGGCTGCCGCACAGGACGGACTCCTCTCGCTGGACGAGCCCCTGGCCCAGACCCTGACCGAGTGGCAGGGCGACCCCCTGCGTTCACAAATCACCCTGCGCCAGCTTTTGCACCTGACCAGCGGCATTCCGGGCGGCACCCTGGCCCGCCCCCCCACCTACCAGGCCGCCATCCTGACCCCTGCCGAGGCGCCCCCGGACACGCGGTTTTCGTATGGCCCCATTCCCTTCCAGATTTTTGGCGAGCTGATGCGCCGAAAACTGAAGGGCGACCCACTTCAGTACCTGCAGCGCCGCCTGTTCGAGCCGATTGGCCTCGAGTACGCCTTCTGGCGCCGGGGTTCCGACGGCAACCCCCACCTGCCCTCCGGGGCCTTCCTGACCGCCCGCAACTGGGCCCGCTTTGGGGAGCTGGTGCGAAACGAAGGGGTCTGGCAGGGGCAGCGCGTGGTGGACACCGCGCTCCTGGAAAAGTGCTTTGAGCCCTCGAGGGTCAACCCCATCTACGGCCTGACCTGGTGGCTGGGCCGCCCCATCAGCCCGGCAGAGCGGGCCGCCATTGGCCGTGTAGGGCAGGACATAGACACACTGGCAGGCTCCCCTGGTCTGCCCGACGACCTGGCGGTTGCGGCAGGAGCCGGCGACCAACGGCTCTACATCAGCCGCAAGCTCAGGCTGGTGGTGGTACGCCAGGCCGAGGGTATTGTAGAAAGCCTTGCGGGGCGCAGAACGGCCTTTTCGGATGCCACATTTCTGCGCCTCTTGCTCACCGGCCAGCCATGAATCGCCATACGATAAACTGCCAGCGTGACGCAAGGTGAAGTGCGCGAAATGGTCTGGAGCGCCCTGGCACAGCACCGGGCTGCTACCTACCCCACCCCACCCCACGGACACCACCCCAATTTTGTGGGGGCCAGTCGGGCTGCCGAACGCCTGATGGCTTTGAAGCTATGGCAACTGGCTACGGTAGTGCTGGCCGGCCCCGACCAGGTGCTCAAACCCTTACGAGAGGCCGCCCTAAAGTCTGGAAAAATCGTCCTGATGCCGCACCCGGACAAAGCCGGAAAGTACCTGAGCTTGGAGGGCCTCCTACCCCACCAGCTCAAACGGGTGCGGGAAATCGCCCAACTGGGCAAACCCGTCGAACTCCAGCAAACCGCCATTGACCTGGTTCTGGTAGGCAGTGTAGCCGTGGACGAACAGCGCAACTGGATCGGCAAGGGCTATGGCTTTCCCTACAAGGGTCTGCAAGTGGCCGCCCCCTGGGCCACCCTGGCCCATACCCTGATGGTGTTTGAGCACCTCCCCTGCCCGCCAGAGCGCACCGTAGACCTGATTGCCACCCCTCATCAGGTAATGGGCATTTGATGTCGGCTTTAGGCGTATAACCAACTTTAGGCAACGCACGAGGTGGGGGTGGGTGGCGGGAGGTAGGTGGTGGTTGATAATCCCCTACCCCCTATTCCCTACCTTCCACCTCCTATGATGTGCACAGTGTCGAAGCAAAAATGGTTTGACTGTGTAAAACCGTTCATTTGAACGGACTATCAGCTATCGGCCATAGGCCATCAGCTATCTGCTAAGCCCCATATCGCCGCCGAGGCCAGCTCAACCAGGTTGCCAGCGGGGTCGTAGACGTACAAGCTCCGGCCCGCTTTCCACTCGGCCCAGAAAACCGGGTAGCCGTGGGCCTCGAGCCGCGCCGCCCAGTCTGGCAGTTCCTCTGCGGGTACCCTGAAGCACACATGCACGCTGCCCTGTGCGCCATGCGGCGGCAAGACGGTTTCTTGCTGGGTGGCTTCGGGGTTGAACACCAGAAAGACCCCCGGCCCTGCGCGAAAAAACAGGTGCCGCCCCGGCTGCTCGGCAAAGAGCTCGAGGCCCAGCAACCCCTGGTAGAAGCCCCTGGCGGCATCCAGGTCGGGCGCGTACAGGCAGGTCTCGAGCACCCCCGCAATCTTCATCAGAACCTCCGCTAGGCCCGCCGGTTCGCTTCGGCCAGCGCCCGCAATCCGGCGGCCAGGCCGGGCTCGAGGGCCTCTTGGCTGTAGCGCCACGACCAGTTACCCCCCAGCCTGCCGGGATAGTTCATGCGGGCCTCGGGGCCCAGCCCCAGCACGTCTTGCAGGGGCGCTACCGCCAGCTTGGCCGGGCTTTTGAAGGCCAGCTCGATCAAGGCGCCCGCCACTTCGTATTCCGACAGGCAGCGGATATCGTAACGGGCCAAGTAGTCGCGCATGAAGGTGCGTTCGGCCTCGGGCGCAGTGCGGAACCACCCCAGGCTGGTGTCGTTATCGTGGGTGCCGCTGTACACAATCACGTTGCCATGCTTGGGGTAGTTGTGCGGCAGGAAGACGTTGGTATCGTCGGAAAAAGCGAACTGGAGAATCTTCATGCCGGGAAAGCCAAACCCATCGCGCAGGGCCTCCACCTCGGGCGTGATGACCCCCAGGTCTTCGGCAATAATCGGCGCATCCCCCAGCGCCGCCCGCACCGCTTTAAAGAGTTTTTCACCCGGCGCCTTGACCCACCGGCCCTGGATGGCGTTGGGCATGCCAAAAGGGATTTCCCAGTAGGCCTCAAAGCCCCGAAAGTGGTCAATGCGTACCAGGTGGCATTGCTTGAGCGACTGCCGAATACGCGAAACCCACCAGGCAAAGTGCTCTTCCTCCATCACCTCCCAACGGTAGAGCGGGTTACCCCAGAGCTGGCCGGTCTCGGAAAAGTAGTCGGGCGGAACACCCGCCACCACGGTAGGGTTGCCATCGGCATCGAGGTAAAAGTACTGCGGGTTAGCCCACACGTCCGAGGAGTCGAAGGCCACAAAGATGGGCATGTCCCCAATAATCCGAATGCCCTTCGACTCGGCGTAGGCTTTGGTCTTGCCCCACTCGGTGTAAAACAACCACTGAATCCACTCGTGCAGGGCCACCTCGTAGGCCAGCTCTTCGCGGGCTTTGGCCAGGGCTGCCGGTTTGCGGTCGCGCAGCTCGGGGCTCCACTCGTTCCAGGGCTTGCCGCCAAAGCGGGTCTTGAGCGCCATGAAGAGCACAAAGTCTTCCAGCCAGGCTTGTTCGGCCTGAATAAAAGCCTCCAGAAGCGCTTTATCCTGCGCAGAACCCCTGGCCTGGAACCCGGTGAAGGCCCGCCTCAGGAGGGGCCAGCGGGTCTCGTAGAGCCAGCCGTAGTTCACGCTATCGGCGGGGTACTGCGGGGGTTCCTCGGTATTTTCCAGCCAGCCCTTTTCGATGAGCATTTCCGGGTCTATCAGGTAGGGGTTTCCGGCAAAGGCCGAGAAGGACTGGTAGGGCGAGTCGCCGTAGCTGGTAGGGCCTAGCGGCAATACCTGCCACCACTTAGCGCCAGTGGAAGCCAGCCAGTCTATAAACCGCTTGGCCTCGCGGCCCAAAGCCCCCATCCCCCACCGGCCCGGAAAGCTGGTGGGGTGAAGCAGAATCCCAAACGAACGTTCGATTTGCATAGTAAGGCCAGTCTATCCCACCTGGGCGCAGGATGGAAGCGCTTCTATTGCCGTAGATCCCCTTGGTTTTTTCTTTCAATATATCCACCGAAACTCAAAACCCAAGCGTGGGCCGGGCCCGGCCCACGCTTGGGTGTGTAATCCGCGTCTGGGGCCAGGCGTATTCTCGTTTTCGTGGGCGGCCACATCTGCGAAAAGCACTGTATACGACCTGTGGTATTTGGATCGGTAGAGCTATTCCAGCTTGGCTCACTTGTTTCCTCGGTAAACCAGCAAAAACCACAGCAACAGATGGAACCCCAGGGCCACACCCGTTAGAAGAGCTCCCCAAGGGTTTCCCAGGCGCCACAGCCACAGGCCGCCTGCCACGGCCAGCAAGACCATCAGGCCCCAGCCCTGGCTGTAGGTGGGACTGCCTGGAAAAAACAGTTGTACCCCCCGCCGCCAGGCCAGGTAGCCGTCCACACCCTGGGGCCGGGGAAGGAAGAAGCATAGCAAGTGGTAAAGCGCGAACAACAGAATTGTAATGGCAATGACCCAGGCCCAGAGTGGACTGGGCCAGATAGGGAGGTCGCGCCAGACTGCCAGAAAGTCGGTGCCCAAGCCTTGCAACTCGCTCAAGCCCACTGCTGCGGCGATGATTCGGGGGGTCGGCACAGCCTCGCGCACCACCCCGGCATCGCGGTAAACCGCCGTCCAGAAGTCGCCGCCGAGGCCCAGCGTCTCCCGTACAGATGCCGAAGACGGAGCCCTTCGGTAAGCCTGCGCCAGGGCCTCGGGCGTGCCGCGCCCAAGCAAAACGTACGTCCAGGGTGGGGCGGCTGCATAGAGCCGCTTTGCCTCGCTGGGGTTTTCTTTGGCCAGTGCATACGCCAACAGACCTTGTAGCGGCGCGGTGTTTGCAAAGCTACGCAGGGTTTCCTGGGCGGCACTCGAGCGTAGGGTACCCCGGGTCAGGCTGTCCTGGGCAACAAGCGCCTCGGAGCGGGCTGTCAGGCCCCAGCCCAGCAGGGCCAGTGCAGCCAGCAGAAACAAAAAGAGCAGCAAGGTGCGTTCACCAAGAGAGGTATAGGCCAGCACACTGTGGCGCAGGCGCAGGAGGGGATGCCGGAGCCAGCCCGCCAGCCAGCCGCCGATGGGGCGCACCCCGCGCAGCTGGGCAGGCAGGTACATCAGGGTCAGGTACAGCAGCATCAGGCTGTAGAGCCCCAGCAAGACCCAGGTAGCTGCGGCCATATTGGCCGAGGTGAGGGGGTTTTGCCAGCTTGCCACCTGGCGCAAAGCCTCGCGGTAGCGCTGTCCCAGGTCGGGGCGACCCTGGGCCTCGAGCCAGCCCACCTGCTCCCACAGCATAGCCCTGGCACCGGGCACCTGGGGCAGGTACTTCAAAAAAAATTCCGACCAGACCAGGCTTTGCTCGAGCCCCTGGCTTCGTGCAGCCCGTATCTGCATCAGCCAGGGCTGGAGCCACTGCATCACCCCCGGGCCCCAGGCCAGCTCGGGGCGGTGGCTGCGTTGCAGCAAGTCCTGCCCCACGGCCTCGAGGTCGGCGGGGCCGATGCTTCCTACCTCGCGGCTGAAGTAATACCAGTAGGGCCGACCGGTGGTGGGGCTCTGGTCGAGTTCGCGGGCCCCCGCAGCGCTCAGGGTCTGGTGGTACTCCCGAATGACTGCCAGGTTTTCCCACCTGCCCTCAAAGGGCTTGCCCGTAAAAGCGCTCAGGCCCAGCCGCCGCCCATCCTCGAGCAGCACCGTTAGCTCGGCATCGGCGTCCAGGGCCCGAACATCCCCCGGCGGGTAGTGCTGGGCCACCACTTTGGGGTTTTGCAGATCTATTTCCAGCACCAGGGGCCCTCGGGCAATAAAAGCGCGCTGCCCCAGCAGCTTGGGGCCGATCCACTCCCCCTTGAGTGGTAGTTTCCAGTTGCCCAGCACCAGGCCCTCGGGCCCCAGGGTGGGCGGGGCTATCTCGGGCCGAGTGGGGGCGGGTTGGGGGGGGCTGGGGGGTGAGACCGGCGAGGAGGGTGCGGCAGGGGCGGCTCGCACTCGAGTCTGCGCTTCCACCGTGCGCTCCCCTACCAGGATGCTGATCTTGTACACCCCTTCCGCGCTCGGTGTCCAGGCCGTGGATATGTTGCCATTGAAGGTCTCGAGATCTACCTCGGTAGCTGTGGTATCCGAGGCAATCTTGAGGGAGTACCGGCCTGGGGGAAAGTCTGCCCCGCGAATTTCCAAAGGCTGCCCCACCGGGGCTTCGGGCGGCACGGTCAGGCTCTGGGCCAGCGTTGCGCCAAACAGGAGAACTCCCGCCATCCATCGCATACCGTCATTTTATTCCACTGCCGAGTGAGGCAGTAAACGCAATTCCGAACAGGGCTGGGATGAATTGCTTTTTAGCAAGGGAAAAGACATGTTTCGCTGATACAATAGTTCGGAAGGTTTCAAGGAAGTACGATTATGACGTAAACAACGTTTTCTCGGGGCTGCTTATTTTTGTGTATCTCCGCCTTTGGGCCGACAGTGACAAAATTCAAACGGCTTTCCTGGGCGCTGTTATGTAGTAGATTGCTAAATCAAACTAGGGAACGAGGCTCTTTGCTTTGAACATGTCGCCCCTGAACTGCCCCAAAAATCTTCCGAACCATTGGCTGATAGTCAAAGGTGCATAAAAAGGGTTCTCCAAGGGGCTTATTCCGCTAATAGCCCAAAGCCGGAGGATAAGTGCTTCTACTGACTGGTTGCAACCGGCTCGGATAGGCGCAGTGTTGCCTGTTCTCGCTCAGGGCAGTAAAACCGGGCCATGTACTATACTGAAGTTCGGGTCTACGAACGGTAGGCTTGTGGAGGTTTTGCTAAATGTCAGATAAAAAGCCGGTATACCTTACCGCGGAGGGCAAAGCGCGGCTCGAGCAGGAACTTGCCTATTTGAAAACCGAAAAAGTACAGCAAATTGCCGATGAGATGGGCCGGGCCATTGCCGAGGGCGATTTGCGTGAAAATGCTGGCTACGACGAGGCTCGGCGGGCCATGTGGCAAAACAATAGCCGCATCGCGGAACTCGAGGACATCCTGAGCCGTGTACAGATTGTCGAATCTGGCAACGGCATTCCTACCGAGGTGCAGATTGGGGTGACGGTAGAGCTCGAGACCCCTACCGGCCAGCGCATGAGCGTTACCATGGTGGGTAGCCACGAAGCGGATGTATTCAGCGGCAAGATTTCCAATGAATCCCCCCTGGGCCAGGCTCTGATGGGCAAAAAGGTAGGCGACGAGGTGCAGGTCAAAAGCCCCAAGGGCAGCCAGACCTATGTGGTGGTTGAACTGGTATACGCCTGATGCCTTGCCGATAGCTGATGGCTGATAGCTATAATCCGAAGGCCAAAAGCTCAAAGAACGTCCATATTGTTGCAACCCGTAGGTTTGTCCTCGTTCGGTTACCTACCGAAGGGTCAGGGAGCTTGCATGCGAACCGAAACTTATGGCTACATTACCGATCAAGACCTTTGCTATGGTGCTTTCCGCCCCGGCGCTTTGGCGTTAGGCTAATCGCATATGCGAATCCTTGTTGCCAACGATGATGGCATCTTCTCGCCCGGAATCAAGGCTTTAGCCTTTGCCCTGCGGGAGATTGCCGAAGTAAATGTAGTGGCTCCCGATGTGGAGCAGTCGGGTGTGGGCCACAGCATCACCTTTCGCAGACCGCTGCGCTTTAAGCACACCGCCTCGGCAGGGTTTGGCGAGATTCCAGCCTACCGCGTGGATGGAACCCCAGCAGACTGTGTGGTGCTTGGCAGCAGGCTCCTGGGCTGGCCCGATTTGGTGGTCTCGGGAATTAACATTGGGGTCAATATGGGCCTCGATCTGACCCACTCGGGCACTGTGGCAGCAGCGCTGGAAGGGGCCTCGCTGGGCATTCCCTCCATCGCGTTTAGCCTAGATGCTTCTGGCGAGGAATTGCACTTTGAAGAAGCCGCCCAAAACGCGGTTCCGATTGTGCGGTGGGTGCTGAAGCACGGTCTGCCCAGTAAAACCCTGCTCAATGTCAACTTTCCCAACCGGACGCCGCAGGGGGTCAAGATCACCCGGCTCTCCACCCATCGCTACGAAGATTCCATTGTTGAAAGGATAGATCCCGATGGGCGGCCCTACTACTGGGTGGCCGGCAAGCCCACCGCCGAGTTGGAGGAAGGCACCGATTTCTGGGCCGTTCAGCACGGTTTTATCTCGGTAACGCCCATTACCCTGGACTACACCAACCACGCTTTTGCTGCCGAGCTCGAGCGCAAATTTACCCTGCAACCCCGCAGGGCTAAAGCGGTAAAGCCCCGGGCGGCCACCAGGAAAGACCCTTCTGCCTCTAAGAAATAGAGCACTCTTCACCACCATTTGAGCCCTCCAACTTCAAGAACGCTTTGTCCCGGACAGAACGCTGGCTGTCTGGACGGATGGCCGGGTCTGTGAAGAGCGCGATACTTGAACGCCCTGGATAGCAAGGGAGCTGAGGGGTAGGAAGTAGGGTGTGGACGTTGAAAACCCATCACCTACCCTCATCCAGCGCGTTGCTGAAGGTTGGCTATGCGCCCATAAAACCTGAGGGGTTTCAGGTGAGCTGAGGATGGGGAGCAGAAGCCCTTTTGAGCGAGATGCTGAAAACCGAGCCTTTGCCGGGCTCGCTCTCGGCCCACACGCTGCCCCCGTGGGCCTCCACAATTGAGCGCACGATGGCCAGCCCCAGCCCGCTGCCGCCCCGTTCGCGGTCACGCGCCTTATCCACCCGGTAAAAGCGTTCAAACAGATGGGGGAGGTGCTCTTTGCTGATACCTTCGCCGTTGTCCTCTACCCGGATCACCACCCGCTCGGCCAGGTCGAGCACTACCAGACGAATATGGGTAGAGTTGGCCTTGATGGCGTTGGAAACCAGATTGGCAATTACCTGATGCAGCCGCTCGGGATCGCCCAGCACCCATACCTGATCGGGCGCCTGTACCTCGATACGGCCCTCAAAACTTTTGCTGTATTCTTCCTGGATTTCGTTCAGCACCGTTTGCAGGTGTACCGAGCCCAGCTCCACCTTCCAGCTTCCGCCGGTTTTGGAGAGCTCGAGCAGGTCGCCCACCAGCTTTTGCATGCGCTCGGCTTCTCGTTTGATGATTTCCAGGCTCTCGCGCTGCTGCTCCGAGACCTGGGTGCGCCGCAGCAGGTAGCTGATATGCCCCAAAATGGCAGTCACGGGGGTGCGCAGTTCGTGTGAGGCATCGGCCAGAAAGCGGCCCTGGGTTTCCCAGGCGCTCTCCAGCCGGGAGAGCATCCGGTTGAGCGACCGAACCAGCGAGGCGACCTCGTTGTGGCCCTCGAGTTCGGGTAGTTTGTCGGGTTTGTTGCTGACCTGCTCGGCTTTTTTAGCCACCCACTCCAGGGGTTCCAGGGTCTGCCGTACCAGCCGGAAGGCCAGCAGTCCGCCAAAAATGAGCACCAACAGGGCCGTGGCGGTGTAGGTGCGGGCAAAATCGGCCAGGGTGCTTTCGATGCTTTCGGTGGACTTGCCTACCAGCAAAATGACCAACTGCTTGCCCTGGGGGATTCCGGCAATCTCGGTCTCGAGGCGCTCGGCCCGCACCCGCAGGGGAATCTGGCTGCCATCGGGGCGGGTCAGGGTGGTCTGGGTGTAAAACCCTCCGGAACGCAAGACCTCCTGCAAGCCTTTTTCCGAAAGCATGAGGGTAGCGTTACCCAGCGCCAGCGACTGGGCAATCGGGATGGCAGCTCCTTGCAGGATGTCGTTGGCAGTGGGGTTTGGGAAAGGTACCCACAGGGCTTGCCCGTAAACCGTGAGGGGGAGGCCCTCGAGGTTGCCCCGTTCTTGAATGAGCCGCTGAGCGCTTACCGAAGTCTCGACCAGTTCGCGCCGCAGGTTGTCGTAAAGCGTGAACTGGAGGGTTCCATACACCGAGCCCCCAATCAAAAGCAGCGAGAAAGCCAGCAGCGCTAGCGTGAGCAGGGTGATGCGGGTTCGGAGGGTCATGGTTTAAGGCTTATAGCCCATAGCTGATAGCCATATCAGGATCTCGGCTATCAGCTATGGACTATCGGCTATTAGCTAGTCCTCCCTAAGAACATACCCCACCCCGCGCACGGTGTGGATCAGGCGGCGCTCGCCGGTGCCCTCGAGCTTCTTGCGCAAATACCCGATGTACACGTCCACCACATTGGAGCCGCCCTGGTAGCCGGGCCAGACCTTTTCTTCAATCTCGAAGCGGCTGAAGACCTTGCCGGGGCTCTTGGCCAGCAGTTCCAGCAGCTCGAACTCCTTGTTGGAGAACTCGATGCGCCGCCCCCCCCGGTACACCTCACGGCCCTCGAGGTTGATAATCAGGTCGGAGACCCGGATCTCGCCGGTGATGGCGGGCGTCACCCGGCGCAGGTGGGCGCGGATGCGGGCCAGCAGCTCCTCGATGCTGAAGGGCTTGACCAGGTAGTCGTCGGCCCCGGCGTCCAGTCCCTCCACCTTGTCCTCCACCCGGTCTTTGGCGGTCAGGATGACAATGGGCACATTCGAGGTCTTGCGGATGCGCCGGGCCACCTCGAGGCCGTCCATCACCGGCAGCATCAGGTCCATCACCACCAGGTTGGGGTTGGTCTCGCGGAAACGTGAAAGCCCGGTGATGCCGTCGTAAGCCACCTCGGTGCGGTAGCCCTCGGCCTGGAGCTCGAGTTCGATAAAGCGGGCGATGTCCTTCTCGTCTTCGACGATCAGGATCAGGGGTTGATCCATACCTTCCATGCTAGCAGGGTAGCCGGACTTCTCATGAGAATCATGGCTAATCCACTAAGGATTAACTCACTTTGACGACTTGGATGAGACCATGACAGAGAGCGGCTGTAGCTAATGTGGGTAGCCCTTGGCTTGAAGGATGTTGTAGGTCGCAGATCTCATGCCGTCTTTACTTGAACCCCACTCACATTCAAGGAGGTAGGGGATAGGGGGCAGGGGTTAGAGGCGCAAAACTGCTTCCCCCACCATGTGCGTTACTGCAAGTTGGCCCTACGCCTGAAGCCAGCATCATTGGATAGCTGCCAAAACGGCACTCCAGTTGCCTCAAATACGCAGATGAACCACCGTCACCCCGTGGCCGCCCTCGTAGGGCAGGGCGTCGTGGAAGCTGTCTACCCGGCGGTCGCGTTTGAGCGAATCGCGCAGGGCGTTGCGCAAGGCCCCCGTACCCTTGCCATGCAACAGGCGCACGGGGGTGGTGGCGGTGGCCTTGGCTTCGGCCAGGTAATCGTCCACCGCTAGCAAGGCTTCCTCCACCGTCAGGCCCCGCAGGTTGAGCTCGCTGGCAATTTTGGCTTTGTGCTGGACACGGCCCGCCGGTTTGAGGGGTTTAGGTTCTTCCTTGGGCCGCAAACGGGTGATGGGTACGGTGAGGCGCACCGCACCCATTTGCAGCACGGCTTCCTGGCCCCGAAGCTCTACGATGGTTCCCTGGCCCCCATACTCCGGCACCTCCACCACCGACCCCGGTTGTAAACCTGGCTTGGGAGGTGTGGTTTTTTCCGGGCGCTGGTAACGGCTGCGAAGCTGGATGAGCTCCTGCAAGGCCTGGCCCTGGCCCTGGGTTTTGCTGCGTTCGCGGGCCTGGCGGATACGCTCCTGCGCTTCCCTTACCACCTGTTCGGCTTGGGCTCTGGCTTCCTCGAGCAAACGTTCCTTGTTTTGCCTTAGTTCGGCGAGTTGCTGGGTCAGCTCCTGCTCCAGGCTCTTTAGCCTTTCCTGCTCGCTCTCGGCTGCCTGCCGCGCTTCCCGCAAACGTTCGCGCTCGAGCTCGAGGGAGGCCAGCAGGCGCTCGAGCCGCCCCCCTTCGGGCCCCAGCAGGGCCTCGGCCCGCTCGAGCTGGGCCTGCGGAAAGCCCAGCCGCCGCGCAATCGAGAGGGCATAACTGCGCCCCGGTGCCCCTACTACCAGCTGGTAAGTGGGTCGCAGGTGTTCCAGGTCAAAGCGCATCGAGGCGTTTTGCACACCGGGGGTGTCCTGGGCGAAGGCCTTGAGGGGGGAGAGGTGGGTGGTAATCAGCCCGCGTACCCCCTTGTTCAGTAAGCCTTCCACAAAGGCTTGCGCGAGCGCGGCCCCCTCCTCGGGGTCGGTGCCGGAGCCCAGCTCGTCCACCAAAACCAGGCTATTCGGGGTGGCGGCCTCCAGCACTTCCTTGAGCTTGAGCACATGAGCGGCAAAGGTAGAAAGGCTCTGCTGAAGCGACTGCTGGTCGCCGATATCCACAAACAGCCTGTCCGGGAAGGCTATTTCGGCGGTTTCGGCGGCCACAAACAGCCCGCACTGGGCCATCAGCACTGCCAGGCCCAGGGTTTTCAAGAGGGCGGTCTTGCCCCCCATATTGGGGCCGGTTACCAGCAGGATTCGCCGCTCTGCCGAGAGGGCCAGGTCGTTGCTGACGGGATTGGCGATGAGGGGATGGCGGGCGGCCTTGAGAAGATAATGCCCCTCCTGGTTTAGCCGGGGCCGCACCAGGTTCCAGTCCTCGGCCAGGTGCGCGGCAGCGCGGGCGATGTCGAGCTCGGTGAGGGCCTTCAGGGTATGGTCTAGCTCGAGGTCGTTGCCCAGAATGGCCGATAACTCAAAGAGCACCCGGTTGACCTCGGCCTCCTCCTCGAGCTTCAGGCTGGCGAGCTGGTTGTTGAGGGGCACCACCGAGGAAGGCTCCATGTACACGGTGAGCCCCGAGTCGGACTGATCCAGGATGATGCCCGGAATTTTATGCTGGAAGCTGGCCTTGACCGGAATCACATAGCGTTCGCGCCGCAGGGTGATGAAGCGCTCCTGGATGGCCTCCGGGTGCCGATCCATGAGCTGGTGAAGCCTGTCCTGAATCTGCTCGCGCAAAGGGTTCACCCGCCGGCGGATTTCCCGCAGCCGGGGGGTGGCCTCGTCGCGTACATGGCCCGCTTCGTCCAGGCATTCCCGGATGCGCCGCAGGAAGTAGGTGTGCTCCCCCATGCGGGCGGCCAGGGCCTTCAAATACTCGCCAATCTCCAAAAGCTCGTGCTTGAGGGCCACCGCCGATTCCAGGCTGGCGGCCACCTCGCGCAGTTGGGGCCCCTCGAGCCGCAGCCCCTCCCTGGCGGCGGCCAGGGCGGGCCGCAGGTCGGAGATGCCCCCCAGCCGGTAGGGGTAGGCCAGGGCCTCGGCCACGGTGGCCTGCTCTGCCAGGGCTTCCGCCAGGGTTGCCCTGGGCGACAGGGCCAGGAGTGCCTCCCGCCCCATAAAGGTAGAGGCCCGCTCGGCCAGTGCCTCACGGATACGGTCAAAATCCAGCGATTCAAGAACCCCCTGCATACCCAACCCAAAGGGCCAGTATAGCTCAGCAGCCCGTGCAGGATGCGACCTGCGTTACCTAGCGCGGGCTTTTATTTGGCTACATTTCTTGGCTGCAGCCCCCTCACCCGGCGACACCGGGTTGTCGTTAGCCGTGTTCCAGTCGGCAAAATGGGTACAAAGCAAAGGTGCGGCGTCGCCACCCTCTCCCACTGTGGGAGAGGGAAAGGGGAAACTGTAAAAGCCTGACCCTAACGCTGCAAGCGAAATATTCCCAGGCCCGAGAGCCGCACAGTGCCTTCTACGGGTTGGCTCGTCAGCAGATTTTCGGCCTTTGGGAGCTGTACCTCGGTGGGCTCCAGAGCCGCATACACCCAGACCTCTTCCTCCTGGTACCGGCGCTGGTAGGCCAGAAGCTTCTCGGAAACCTGCAAGGGGAGCAACCCTCCCCGTCGCAGGGCGGGCACCTGTTTCCTGAGCCGAATGAGGGTCTTGGTCCAGTCCCGCACCTCCTGGTTCCACCGCCCTTCGTCCCAGGGAAACGTTCCCCGGCACATGGGGTCGCCGTTCCAGTCGTGGTAGGGGTTGGTCTGGTTGAGCCCGATTTCGTCGCCGTAGTAGAGCCCCGGTGCGCCGGGAAAGGTGAGCAAGATGCCCAACGCCAGCTTGAAGCGCTCCACATCCCCCTTTAGCCGCCAGAGTGCGCGGGGGATGTCGTGGCTGCTGATCAGCGTGTACATGCTCTGGCGAAGCTGGAGGGGCAGGGCTGCATAGTGATCCCACAGGGTCTCCCAGAGCTGAAGGGTGGAAACCCGCACCTCCCAGCCGTACACATTTTTCCCCGACAGCCACTCCATCAGGGGGTTGGCAAACCCTGCGTAGTGCATGGAGCCATCCAGGGTGTGGGCCCGCAGGGTGGGCAGGGTGTCGAAGAACAGCTCGCCAAACACGAAGGCCTCGGGGTTTTCTTCCAGGCTATTGTGCTTGATGAGCCGCAGGAGCTCGGCATTGCGGCGATCAGTGCCCCCCTCTCCCATCTGATGGGCCACATCCAGCCGCCAGCCATCGGCCCCCTTGCGAATCCAGTGCCGCACCGGGGCGTGGTAACCATCCAGCCAGCGCTCCACCGTGAGGGGGTTGGCGTAGTCCAGCTTAGGAAGCGTTTTGACCCCAAAGAAGGCTGCATAGGAGCCGTCGGCATAAAAGGTGAACTGCCCGGCCTCGGGGGCGGTGGGGTCGTGCAGGGCTTTCTGGAAGTCGGGGTGGGTGTTGCCGATGTGGTTGAACACCCCATCCAGCACCAGCCTCATGCCGCGCTGGTGTAGTGCCTCCACCAGCCGGTCGAAGGCTTCATTGCCGCCCAGGTGGGGATCCACGTTCAGATAATCGCGGGCATCGTAGCGGTGATTGGAGCCTGAGGGCAGAATGGGGGTGAGGTAAAGGGCCTCAATGCCCAGGTCTTGCAGGTAGTCCAGTTTTTCCAGGATGCCCTCGAGGTCGCCGCCGTAGTGCTGGATGGGCCCCTCACCCGGCCCGTAGTCCACCGGCTCGTCCCAGTGTTTCTTCACAATGGGGCGGCCCATATACATCCACTCCCCGGTCTGGGGGTCGTTGTGAGGATTGCCGTTGCGAAAGCGATCCGGGAAAATCTGATAAAACACTGCCCCCACCGCCCAGTCGGGTACGGTGGGCTGGGCCAAAAGGTGAAAGAACCTGTCGTAGCGCGGCATGGCCCCGTGCAGCCCGTGCGCGGTCAGGTAGGCTTTTTCCTGGGTCAGGAAGAAGCAGTAGCGCAGAGGCGAGCTGTAGAGCGGCAGATGAATCTCCAGCCCGCCCGCCACGGCCTTCATGGGCCGACGCTCCACCTCGCCGTAGCGCTCGAGGATCAAAAACCCCTCTTTGGCCGGTGTCCGGAGTCGCAGGGTGATTTCCTGTCCCAGCTCGGGCTTCAGGGGGTCTACACAGAAAGGCTCCCAGTCGTGGTAGTGCATGAGGAAAAACTAGCTGGTAATGAATCAAAAAGCTAGGGCGGGGGTCTCAACCATCGGATTTCCCGAACCAGGGTCTGCCAGAAACGGGGCCTAGCCTCGGGCAGCGCGTGCCATTCGGCCTGCGAGAACACCAAAGCCTCGGTTGGCACAGGTAGAAGCTCGAGGGGCAGGCGGCGCGTACGTTCCCAGGGAGCCTCAGGCGTTTCCTTGACCACCAGTATCAAGTCCAGGTCGCTGCCCGGGCCTGCTTCTTCCCGTGCGTAGGAACCAAAGTATCCAGCGGCCAGAAGCCCGGGAACCTCCACCTGCGAGAGCCAGTCCTGTAAGGCCTGCTCAACCTCGATCCGACTGGGCCATCTGAGCACGGACGAATTCAAGGATCGCTTGGGCATGGTTCAGAGCCTCCTGGCTTTGTTTTAGACCGTAATGCTCGGCGGGCGCGCCTGCCGGAAAAGCGTCAGGATAGCGCGTGGGGATGTAGAGAGCATCTAACGCACGGGCCATATCAACCAACTCGGTAGGCGCCGAAAAAGGCAGCTCTCGCAAGAGCCGGGCCACCAGGTGACCCCACACTTCCTGGCCCAAAAAAAGGTGCAGGGCTTTCAGGGCTTTCTCAGCAGACTGGTGAGCGGCAAAACAGGCCCATTCGTGCCGACCGGCCTCGAGGGCAATGCGAGCCATACTTAAGTCCTTTTCGGCTTGCAGCAGCCAGTCGGGCGCACGGTTCACGCCCGTATTGTACGCTACTCCTTCACCGAGCCTGCGGTGTATCCCGACACGAAATAGCGTTGGAACCCGTAGAAGGTCAGCAGAATGGGCAGCGACCCCAGTACCGCCGCCGCTGCGAACAGCCCCCAGCGGGTGGAGAACTGGCCGGTGGTGAAGTTGCGAAGCCCCATCCCCACCGTCCAGGAGTCCACCCCGGTGAGGAACAGGTTGGCCACGATAAACTCCGAGTAGGTGCCCACAAACTGCAGCAGGAAGATAAACACGAACATGGGCGCCGAAAGTGGCATCAGAATTTTGGTAAAAACCTGCCACTTGCTGGCCCCGTCAATCAGGGCGGCCTCCTCCAAACTTTTGGAGATGCTTTCCAGAAAACCCTTGTAGACCCAGGTGCCAAAGCTGATGATGCCGCCCGAGTAGGCCAGCACCAGGCCGGTAAAGGTGTTCAGAAGGCCCAGGTTGGAAATCAGGATATAGGTCGCGACCAGGCCCAGGAAGCCGGGGAACATCTGGATAAATATGAAAACCAGCAACATGGTATAGCGGCCCGGAAAGTTGAAGCGGGCAAACGCATAGCCTGCCGTAGCGGTCAGCAGTACCGCCAGAATGCCGGTAATGCCGGAAACAAACAGGGTGTTCCGCACCCAGAGCACAAACTTGGCCTCGGTGCCCTGGCCAGTGAACTGAGCGGGGGAGAGGAAGATGACCAGGATGAAACCCAGGATGGCAAAGACCGTCAGGCTGCGACCCTGAAGTAAAGCCCAGGGGCTATCGGTTCTGTCGTCGCCAATGATACGGCGATAGGCAGCCATGGCAATGACAATGATCAGGCATAGGGCTGCAATCGCCAGCAGCACCGCCTGATAGGGATAGAGGATGAAGCCATCGAAAAGCTTGGCGTAGTTTTCCCAGCTAAGCTGCGAGAAATCTGGAATGACCCGGGCCCGCACCAGCAGATTGTCGCTGGCCGGGGACAGAATGCGATACAGGGTGTTGCGGGGGTCGAATGAAGCAGCCAGGATTTGCAGCACCGGATAATAGGCAAAGACCAGCACCATGAACATGAACAGGTGCGTGAGACCCTGCCCAAACAGGGGTAAAAAGCTGCGCTTGCGACTGGTGCGGCTGTTGTTGATATAGGTGACCAACCAGGCATAGGCCAGAATCAGCCCAATGATGATTAGAAGGCCGCTCAGGGCATAGACCCAGCCGTTCTCGATGCGAATAAAACCCGGCGGGGTGTTGGGCTGGATGCGGGTCAGAAGGCCGGGAAAGTAGACAAAAAGCACCCAGGCGACCATGAGCCCGAACACCGCCCAACCGAGATAACGCGATAAGGCAGCCATTAGCGCACCTCCTTAAGGGCTCCGGTAAAGCGGAAGTTGATGAGGCTAATGGCCACCGTGAGGAAGAAAATCAGGATGGATATGGCTCCTCCCAGGCCATAAGCCTGGCCGCCGTCGGCCTGGAAGGCGGTTTTGTAGGCCCAGGTAATGAGGATGTCGGCAGCCTGGGCTGTGGAGGGGCGCCCTTCCACACCCGGTTGGGGGCCCATCAGATAAATCAGCCCAAAGTTGTTGAAGTTGAAGGCAAAAGACCCCAGCACCAGGGGAATAAAGGGTTGTCGCAACAGGGGCAAGGTGATGCCGGTGAGGGTCTGGAGGCCGTTGGCCCCATCTATTTTGGCAGCCTCGTAGACGTCATCCGGGATGGTGGAGAGGGCCCCCAGAGTTGCGGTCATCCAGTAGGGGAACCCCAGCCACAGGCTGATGAGCAAGGCCGACATCTTGAACCACTCGGGGTCGGTAAGCCAGGGAACCGGATACGAGCCCAGCAGCCCCAACAAGCGGTTGATAGGGCCAAACTGCACGTTGAGCATGGCGGTGAAAATTTGCACGCTGATGACCACCGGAATGGCCCAGGAGATGATCAGGGCCGTGCGATAAAAGCCCCGCAAGGCCAGGTTTTTGTTGTTGAGTATCAGACCCAGAACGAGCCCCGGTACAGCCCCCACAATCACGGCTCCCGCTGCGAAAATGATGTTCCAGATCAGCACTGGAATCAGAATGGTGCCTGCCCGGCTAAAAATCTCGGCAAAATTGCGGAAGCCGATAAACTTGAAGTCGTTGATTTTGTAGACCAGGGTGGGGGTGAAGGGCGGAGGCGCGGTGAGGGTGATGATGCCCTCGCTGGCCTGCTCTGCGGTCACGCGGGCTCGCTGGGTGCGGGTGGTGATTTCCAGGGCCTGGCCGGCGCAGTCGGGCTGGTCGCAGCGCAGTAGGTCGTGGGCGTTGCCGTCCACAAACAACTGCCGTCCCTCCACGCGCACAATCTCGGTCTCGGTGGAGCGGTCGGGTTTGCCGTTGCGGATGCCAGTGTAATCGGTGAGACCGTAATAGATGGTCAGGATGATGGGAAATAAGGTGAAAGCTAGCAAGAAGGTGATGGCCGGGAGGAGGTAGTACCAGTCGGTCAGATAGGGAACCCGCCGTCCCAGCAATACCAGAATGGGGATGAGGACAATGGTGCCAAAAACCAGAATCAGATAACCGGGGTAGCTTTCATCCACCGGCCTGGGGAAAGCAGCCTGTAAACCCCAGAAAATTAGCAATCCGGCCAGCGCGGCAACAATCAGGGCTCCACCCAACAACCCAATCGCGATCAAAAAACCTCGAGCGCCAGGGGGGGAACGATACATAAAAGACCTCCGTTAACGTTGTTTGGTATAAACCCAACCAACGAACCTTTTCGAACGCCCCCAGCATATACTTTGGGAGCGTAATTTGTAAGGCCCTCGAGGCTTGTTCTTGCAGTGCTGGTCATGGTGGAAACGCTTTTTTGTTCTACTCAAAATCCTCGGTTCGGCTTCGCATACGGCTTGCTATGAGGCCCGCAAGCCGGTGCATCGGTATGGGATATGGAGGCACTATCACTTGACGCAACACCCATCGCGCCTCACCATGAGATTCAAGGTGATCGAGACCGGACGTCTCAGTGTCATCAACCCGCCCCGCGAGGCCCCACAGTTCACCCCCGAACTGCTGGAACAGCTGGCCAGGCGGGTATCGCTGTTCGGTGAGCGGGCTTACCAAACCCTGTGCGCCCCCTTCGACGGAAGCGTACTGGGGAGCATTCCGATCTGCACTCCCGAGGATGTCCAGCAAGCTGTACAGCAAGCCAGAATGGCCCAGGCGGCGTGGGCTAAAGTGAACCCCAAAGCCAGGGCGCGCATCATGCTGCGTTTTCACGACCTGCTCCTGGATCGCCAGGACGAAATCCTCGACTTGACCCAGTACGAAACCGGCAAGGCCCGCCGCGATGCCCAGGAGGAGCTGTTGGACTCGGCCATTGTGGCGCAGTACTACGCCACCCGCAGCCCTGGCTGGCTGCGGCCCCGGCGCACCGGTGGAACCTTTGTGGGCCTGACCCAGACCTGGGAATACCGCCATCCGGTGGGGGTGGTGGGGGTGATCTCGCCCTGGAACTACCCGCTGGTCATGGCGGTCAGCGAGCCGATTCCGGCCCTGATGGCGGGCAACGCGGTGGTGCTCAAGCCCGACCCCCAGACCACCTTTACGGCCTTGTGGATACAGGCCCTGATGCAAGAAGCCGGTCTGCCCCCCGACCTCTTTCAGATTGTGACCGGCGGGGCGGAGGTAGGGGCGGCCCTGGTGGCTTCGGCAGACTTCATCGCCCTGACCGGCAGCACCCCTACGGGGCGCAAGGTGGCCCGGCAGGCCGGGGAGCGGCTGATTGGGGTGAGCCTCGAGCTCGGTGGCAAAAACCCCATGCTGGTGCTGGAGGATGCCAACCTCGAGGCCGCCGTGGACGGGGCCATTCACGGGGCCTTTGCCAATGCGGGGCAGCTTTGCGTCTCGCTCGAGCGCATTTTCATCCACGAAAAAGTCTTCGATGCCTTTACCCGGCGCCTGGTGGAAAAAACCTCAGCCCTGCGGCTGGGGGCTACCCTCGACCACCGTTCGCAGATGGGCTCCCTGACCGTACAGCGGCAGTTCGACACGGTGCTGGCCCACGTACAGGATGCGGTATCCAAGGGCGCTAAGGTGCTGGCGGGCGGCCGACCCCGACCCGACCTGGGCCCGCTCTTTTTCGAGCCGACCATCCTGACCGACGTAACCTCCGAAATGCGCGTGTACAGCGAGGAGACTTTTGGCCCGGTGGTGAGTCTGTACAGGTTTAGCGACCTCGAGCAGGTACTCACCCTCATCAACCAGAGCGAGTATGGCCTCAACGCCAGCGTCTGGACCAGGGATCTCCGCAAGGGCCTCGAGGTGGCCGCGCGCATCCAGGCCGGAACGGTCAACATCAACGAGAGCTACGCTGCCGCCTGGGCCTCGATGGATGCGACTATGGGAGGCTTCAAGGCCTCGGGGCTGGGGCGGCGGCACGGCCGGGAAGGGCTCTACCGCTTTACCGAGGTGCAGACCATTGCTATTGAGCGCTTCATACCCGTTACCGGGCCGACCTGGCTGCCGAGGGGCTGGTATGGGCGCATCGTAACGGCGGCCCTCCGGGGCTTCAAGTGGCTGGCCCGCCTGTGGTACCGGGTATAGAGCTACGAGGTGGGCACCCGGCCCAGGGGCTCGGTGGGCTGAGGGCTGCCGCCGGGGGGCTCGAGGCTCACCCCCATGAAGTCGAACCCTTCGTAGTCGGTCTCGAACACCCGCCCCGAAAAAACCCCCAGCGAAACCGGCTTTTCGCCGTTCTTGCGGCCCCAGGCCTGGTAGACCCTGCCCGGAGGCGGAGGCTCGCGCAGCACCATCAAGCAGGGCCCCTCCTCGCGCCATAGCATGGTGCCAAAGGGCTGGCCCTGGCTATTCTTGATGAGTTGCCACTTCACCTCGGGGTCGGCCAGCCAGCGGGCCAGCTTGGCCTGTTCCTGAGCGAGCGCCTGGTACTGCCGGTGCAGGCTCACACCCCAGCCCCCCACACCCAGTCCCAAGAGCACCAGCAGCGCAGCCGCCCAGGGCAGGAAATTCCGCTTTGGAAAGGTTCTACGCCGAATCTGTTCCCATACACGCGGGGGCGGAGCCACCGGCGGCAAGCTCTCGGGAAGCCGGTGCAGTACCTCTCTAAGTTCAGTAAGCTCTCGGCGCAGTTCGGGAGAGGATTGCAGGGCTTGCTCGAGCCGGTCTTTCTCCTCGCCCTCCAGTAGCCCCAGGGCATAGTCAGGCAGCAACTCGCGGAGGTCTTTCATGCTTCCTCCGAGACCTCGGGCCCACCTAGATACTCGCGTAACTTGAGCAGGGCCCGGCGCAGCCGGGTCTTGACCGTGCCCAGCGGCAGGTGGTGGCGCTCGGCCAGCTCACTGTGGCTGTAGCCATCGAAAAAAGCCTCCTCGAGCAGCCTGCGGTCGGTGGGTTCCAACCTGTGCAGCGCCCGGCTGACCAGAATCCGGTCGGTGGGGTCGTCCTGTCGCCACAGCCCCAGCTCCTGGTCGGGGTTGTGCAGGTCAAGGTCCTCAAGCTTCTGGGGCCTTGCCTTTCGGCTGCGCAAGCGCGACAGGGCAAAATTCCGGCCGATGGTGAACAAAAACGCGGTCACGCCCCCACGCTCGGGCTGGTAGCGGGCGGCCTCCCGGTAGAGCTGAACAAAACTGTCTTGCAAGATCTCTTCGGCCTCCTCACGGCTCTGGAGCATCCGCAGGAGAAGCGCGTACAGCGAGGGGCTATGGCGACGATATAGCTCTTCCAAAGCACGCTCATCCCCCTGGGCGAGGCGCGACATCAGGGCAATGTCTGGCTCCACGCCTCTATTCAACAATACGGCGGGCTCTGGCGCTATAGATGTTCAAGTATATTAAATCCTCAAGCACTAGTTCCTCAGATGCCACCTCTGGGCGTGTAGCCAACCTCCAGCGACTCACGTGATGGGGGTGGGTGGTGGATCACCAACACCTATCCCCTACGCCCTGGGAGGCGCTAAGATTTACTTACCAGGCCGCCGAGGCTACCGGTAGCTTCGGGTCGGTCTTTCGCAAAAGGCTGCGTTTGCTTGAACTTTCGCCTAGTCGGCAGCCGCCCCCACCACGCCCAGCGCTTCATCTACCAGGGCCAGACCCTCCTCGATCACGTCCAGGCCGTACTTGAGTTCCTCGCGGTTGATAACAAGCGGTGGACAAACCCAGAGCATATTGAAGCGGCTGAAGGCGTAGATGTGCTTGGACTTGAGGTAAGCCGCCAACTTCTGCATCTCGGGGGAGGTACCGTTGAAGGGGGCCAGGGGCTCCTTGGTGGCTTTGTCCTTGACCAGCTCGAGCACACTAAACAGCCCGATGTAGCGCACATCACCTACGCAGGCGTACTTCTTGCGCATGGCCTCGAGGCGCTCCCCCAAATACCGGCCCTGTTCCTGGGTGTTTTCGAACAGGTGCTCCTCCTCGTAAACCGCGAGGTTCGCTACGGCGGCGGCGCACGAGACCGGGTGGCCCGAGTAGGTCAGGCCCCCCCAAAGCATGTGGTCTTCGAAGAAATCGGCAATCGGCTTGGAGACAATCACCGCCCCCAGGGGCATGTAGCCGCTGGTAAGCCCCTTGGCGCAGGTCACGATGTCGGGCTTGATGCCGTAGTGCTGCGTGGAGAGCCACTTACCGGTGCGCCCAAAGCCGCTCATCACCTCATCGGTAATGAGGAGAATGCCGTATTTGTCGCATAGCGCCCGCAGCTTGGGGTAGTAGTCGTCGGGAGGCACCAGCAGCCCGTTGGAGCCGGTGATGCCCTCGACCATGATAGCCGCGATGGTGTGGGGGCCTTCCATCTGGATGATTTCTTCGATGTGGCTCACGCACTCGCGCCGGCAGCTATCCGGGGTTTTGCCGAAGGGGCAGCGGTAGCAGTAGGGGTCGAAGGCTCGCACGATACCGGGAATTCCTGGCTCCACCGGCCAGCGCCGGGGGTCGCCCGAAGCGGTCATGGAACCCATGGTAGCGCCGTGGTAGCTGCGGTAGCGGGTAATGATTTTGTCGCGGCCCGTGTAGAGGCGGGCTATCTTCATGGCGTTTTCGTTGGCCTCAGCCCCGCCCAGGCAGAAAAAGGACTTGGCCAGGCCCGTCACTTCGGCCAGTTTCTTGCCCAGTTGCCCCCGGGGCTCGGTGGCAAAGCTGGGGCCTGCAAAGCACAGTTCGTCCACCTGCTTCTTGATAGCCTCGAGTACCTTGGGGTGCTGGTGCCCCACATTGATGTTGATAAGCTGGCTGCTGAAGTCCAGCCACTTGTTGCCATCGCCGTCCCAGAACCACACGCCTTTTGAACGGGTCATGTGGATGGGGTTCGAGGTGCTTTGCACCGACCACGAAAACAAGGTGTAGTCACGGTTCTCCTGGATAACTTCCTTGGATGGGCGTTCCATAAAGGGCCTCCCTTCGGGAATTTCCTTCAATCCTATTTGCCCTGGCAGGGTGAAGCAATGGTCAAAGTGTAAAGTTTGATAAGCGTTCCTTAGTAAATGCAAAAAGTTTTTCAAATTTTGCCACCGCAATGGGCGACGGCGCCACATCGAATGATGTCATCTTTGCTTGAACGCTATGCATATTGTGGAAAGGGTGATGCAGAGACCAGGGGTTAGGGGACGGTGGTTAGAAAGACAAACCCGCACTAACTGCGCCGGGTTGGGTTGGCGGTGAGTTTGAGTTCAATCTTGAGGGTCTGGCTGCCCCGCCGTATGGTCAGGGTCACGTTGTCGCCCACCTCTTTGCTGCGGATATAGCGCTGGAGCTCGGTGACATCGTTGAATTTCCGGCCATCGGCCTCGAGAATCACGTCAAATTCGTAGATCTCCTGCCCGTTCTCTCGGCGAACCGCAAAGCCGCGCAAACCGGCCCGCTCGGCAGCGCCCCCGCGCAGGAGTCCCCGGATCAAAACTCCTTCCTTGGGGATGCGCAGGGTGGCCGCGGTTTCATCGTCAATCTGAAAAAGCTGCACCCCTATGTAGGGCACGTCGCGTTTGCGGCCCGCCTGGAGCTGGCCAATCACCTCACTCAAACCCAGCAGAGGCGACAGGTAGCTTTCAAATACGCCGTTAGGCTGACCAATCGCCACCACGACCGCCACCACCCGCCCGGCCTGGTTGATGACCGGGCCGCCAGAGTCGCCGGGGGCCAGGGGGATGGTGGTGGAGATGGCGATGGAGTTGAAGAAGGGGAAAATGTCACGCTCAACAGTATTGACCAAGCCATAACGTGGGGCGATAAAGGCACCCCTCGAGTTTCCGATAGCTAATAAGGCCTCCCCCACCTGTGGCCCTATGGTGGTCTCGAGGGGCAAAAACGGCACCGGTGCATTCACCCTGGCCCGCAAAATGGCAATATCGCGGAACTCGTCATAACCTACGAGTTCGGCAGGGAACGATTCGTTCTTGGAGTTGACCACCCGAAAACTGCTGGTGTCCTCAATCACGTGATAGGCGGTCATGACCAGCCCATCCGCACTGATAAAAAAACCAGAACCCGTACCTTCGGGAACGGTCTCGATACGCAACGCTGCAGGCAAAGCACGGGTGTAAACCTGCTCGAGGGCGCTTCGAGCTTCGGCGGTCAGGGTTCGGGGCGTCTGTACGGGCTGCGCCTGAATCACCGCAGCCAACATGCCGAGGTAAGCCACTACCGCAAAAATTAGCCAAGAACGCCGCATGTTAGGATCTCCTGTCCGTGCGCTGGGCGCAGCTATGAAAATTAGAGTAGCCTAACAGCGCTTAATTTCGATGTTGGAATGCACACTTTTTTCTCTCATCTACCCATGGATAAAAACCCCCTTCGTGCGAAGGGGGTTCTGGAAGTAAAGGTTTTCGCTGTATCAGGTGTTCGTAGGAGGACGCTCTATCGGCCCGAAAGGCCCCGGTTTATTTCTGCCACCATGGCTGCCACGATTTGAGCCACGTTGGTGTCCGACTTCTGGACGGCCTGCGAAAGGGCATTCCCCCAAGGCCCCCACACCTTACCCATCTCGGGGATGTTGGGCATGGGCGACCCCAACGCAATGGTCGCCGAGAAACCCGCTACCACAGGGTCGTTCCGCAACTGCTGAACTGCCTGCTTGGATACCGGCAAGCGCCCGCCGGCCTTGTTAAAGGCGATCTGGTTCTGGGTTGACACCAGTAGCTTGGCGAAGTTGGCCGCAGCAGTCTTGTTACGCGAGTAGGCGTTCATGGCCACGCCCTGCACCCCCACAAACGGACGCCACTGCCCGCCACCAGGAGGGCTGGGAAGGGGAGCGATTCCAAAGTCAATGTTAGCTTTCTTGTAGTCGCCAATCGCCCAGGGGCCGTTCAAAATCATGGCCAAAGCCCCTTCTTTGAAAGCACTGTCGGCCACGCCGTAGTCCACGCCCTCGGGGATCAGGCGATAGCGGTAGCGCAAGTCTTTGATGAAGTTGACAGCCCGCACCCCTGCATCGCCGCCCAGGCGGGTCTGGCTGGCGTCCACGCCTTGTGCCGTGCGACCAAACACCGAAGCGCCATAGGCTGTAAACCAACCGTAGTTGAAATAGGGGTTGGCCAGGTCGTAAAGGAAGCCAAAGGAGTTACCCTTGGTATTGTCCTGGGCAATCTTGAGAAACTCATCCCAGGTTTTGGGGGCTTCCTTGACCAGCTTTTTGTTGTAAATAAGCGCCACCGACTCGGCAAACATGGGCAAGGCAAAAAGCTGATTGCGGAAGGTGAGGGCCTCTACCGCCACGTCCGAAAGGCTCTGAATATAGCTGCTGGTGGCATATTTGCCCATGGGCTCCAGCACACCTGCCGCCGCCATGGCCCCCACCCAGTCGTGGGGAATGCTCACTACCAGGTCGGCAGCCTGGCCCTGGGGCGCTCCCAAAATAAACTTGTTCTGGATATCACCAAAGGGTACCTCGACAACATCAACCTGGGTTCCGCTGCTCTTGCTAAAGTTGGCCGCAGTTTGCTTGAGCCAGGCCAGTTCAGGGCCGCCGTAGTGCGTCCAGACCGTCAGTTTGCCCTGCGCCATAACTGAGCCCGCCAGACCCAGGGCGGCTATGGCTGCCATCAAAAGACCTTTTTTCATGTCCTCCTCCTCGTTTCAAGCCCGATCCTGTACAGACCAAAACACGGCTTGAACTGTATCTCGACAGCAGTCTCTGGCAGCGTTTCCACCATGTTCACAACGTTACTTTTGGAACAACTGCCTTCTGCGTCAAAGGGTATCTTACTACAATCCGAAGCGAAGTAAAGAGTCTGGAACCACCCCAGGACACAGGCAAAAGTTGCTTCAAGATGTGCGTGCCTGTGCAGTTTTTTGATGAATCTGCTATGAAAACCATGGGGCCTTCACAGGGGATAAATGTCCGGTATCATCGAACCCAAGCCCCGCAGCCTTTCTCCCAAAACCATCGCCCTCAGCACAAAGCGGTGTCCGGTCAGCTTCGAGGAATACACGGCTTAGTGCCTCCCGTCTATGTTTTGGATAATGGCATGATCGAAAATCATTCGGGTATTGCGCCCGGAGCATGATTTTCTAACACAGCCTGGATTCATCTCCAGACCTTATACGGGCGCAACTTAACAAGAACATACCGGAAGATGTCTTCGTCTTAGCCCAGGGCTATCCCCGTGCAAATGCCCCAAATTATGGCTGAAAGTACCTTTTCTGAGCGGTGCTCACAGACACCTATTTGGTTTTTATCTGACGGGTGTCCTGCGCCTCGGTGCATTAGGTGTGAGGGAGGAGTATGGCAGGCATCTGAAAGCCTTTTTGCTGGGCTCATTTCCTGGGCGGCTGGCTGGGGCGCAAATCGAGCTGGCTGGGAATGATGCGGGGGTCGCTTTGCAAAAGGTATAACACCGCCTGGGCAATATCCTGGGGCTGGATTTTCCAAGGAGCGCCGGTGGTGTTGCCGGCAAAAGGGGTGTCTACGGAGCCGGGCAAAATACTGCTGACCCGAATTCCGTAGTATCGCAGATCAAGCATGGAGGCTTCGGAAAAGCCCAGCAGGCCAAACTTACTGGCGTTGTAGGCGGCTCCGTTTGCAAAGGCATTCTTCCCCGCCAATGAACCGATATTGATGATGTGCCCCCCACCTCGCTTCTGCATGGCCGGCACCGCAGCTTTGGTGGCATAAAATGGCCCGGTCAGGTTGGTTTGCAGTACCCGCTGCCACTCCTCGGGCTCGAGTTCGTGAACGGGTTTGAAAATGCCTACCCCGGCGTTGTTGATCAGGTAGTCCAGGCCGCCAAAATGGGCCTCGAGCTGCAATACCGCTTTCTCTACATCCTCGTATCGGGTAATGTCTCCTGGCAGCGCCAGGCTGTTACCCAATTCCCCCGCAAGGCGGGCCAGCTTGGCCTGGCTACGGGCAAACAAACCCACCCCCACCCCATTTGCAACCAGTTGCTTGGCAATCTCGAGGCCTATTCCCGAGGAGGCTCCGGTAACCAGCGCCACTTTTCCACGCAGTTTAGACATAGCCCAATAGTGCCCAAAAAAATCAGGCGAACACAAGGTTCGCCCACACGATTCACCAGCCCTTACTTAGGCTTGTAAATATCCACACCACCGGCTTTTTCCAGGCTCTGCATTAGGAACTGCGCGGTGACCAGAGGTTTGCTGTTGGCATCACCCGGTAGCGTTCCGGCAAAGACCTCGAGCACATCAGCGTAACCATCGCCATCGGAGTCCTTCATAGCCTTGAGGGCTTCGTAGAGGGCATCGCCAATGTTGCCTTTGAAGTTGGCCCGCACTTCGTTTCCAAAAGCGTTCCAGGGAGCCCCTCCGTTCGCGTTAACGTGACAATACTGGCACGTTACCGTGCGCACATCACCGCGGTCGGCCACCAGATTGAACTGCGTAATGGCCTGCAAGCGGTAGGGGCCTCGAGCCAGAACAAACGGCGACAGCATAGCCACCAAAAGCGTAAAAGCCATCAAATACCTTGGCATAAGAGCCTCCGTAGAACCAGTCACCCAATAGGTGTTGGCATAGAGCAACCTGTAGCCGATTAGTGCCCGCGTGGCTCACAGGCTGTTTTCATCTTTTTTCGCACCAAGCACCCTTTATGCTGATGTGCGAAAGTTTTCTTAATGGCGCCGGATGCGGCGCAACAAATCAAGGCTTCGGGCGTTTCGATGGACTCAAAGCGCAGATCTCCCAGGAGAATCGAGTAAAATATCAGGGTAAAACAGTAATCCTACCGTACATGGTTCGGGCGTGGACTATATTGCCCGTATTCAGGCTGCAAATGTACTCTATTTCGCCAGCAATGTTGAAGACCACCTTCACTTTGTTCTCGATTCCTGGAGCCAGGTTGATGGTGGTGAACTGTAGCTCCTGAGGAGTGCCCGGCTTGCTTTGAGCCAGGTGGGTGGTTTGAGTCGGGTCTTCGTTTACAAACTCGATACAACCCCCTTTCTTGATGGTTACATCCGAGGAATTGGTATTGCCTGCCTTGAAGCCTTCTTCGATGGTAAGCGCCCGTACCAGGACACAGGCCTGTGGGTCGCTGGGCTGGCAGGCAGTGAATAAAATAGCAAAAGCAACAGTACAGCTCGCATTAAAACCAGGATACTCGGATGAAACCTCGACCGCCAGTTAACTAAACCGTGAACCATCCTCGTCGTTCATTTAAGTGATGCAAATCTAGCCCTGACATCGCTTCATACTTTGGCCTCCAACTCAAGTTACGCAAGGCTGGGGCGTTTGGATTTGGCGCTTTTTGAAAGAGAAGCTCTTGAGTGGGTAGCGGCTACTCATGAAGGGGCTGCTCTTTGCGGGGCAACCCAAACTTGTGGGCCTCTACCAGCATTCGCAGGGCTTTGCCCCGGTGGGAGTGGGCGGCTTTCTGCTCGAGGGTCATCTCGGCAAAGGTTTTACCCACCTCGGGCAAGTAAAACAAGGGGTCGTAGCCAAAGCCCCACTCGCCCCTGGGAGCCTCGAGGATTTCCCCTTCGGTCTCACCCCGGTAAAGCTCCATGTAGCCATCGGGATAGGCAATCACCACCACCGCCACAAACTTGGCTTTGCGCTCGGCCTTGGGAACTCCCTTGAGGCGCTCGAGCAGGTATACATTCCGCTCAGTGTCGGTTTTTTTGTTACCGTATCGGGCTGAGTAAACCCCAGGCTCCCCCCCTAGGGCTGCGACCTCGAGGCCTGAATCGTCGGCCAGGGTGGGCATACCACTGTGCTTGGCGGCAAAAGCCGCTTTCAACACAGCGTTATCCTCAAAGGTGGAGCCTTCCTCGGGCGGCATTTTGAAGGGATAGTCGAGCAGGGAGAATAGCGTCCAACCCAGGGGAGCGAGCCCTTCCTTAATCTCGCGGTACTTGCCTGGATTGGAGGTGGCTATTAGCAGACGCATCCCAACTATCTTACAGCGCTCTTCACAGACGTGGCTGCCCACGAAAACGAGAAGGTCGGGGCCCAGACCCATGTTACGCACCCAGGCGGCCACTGTTCTGTCCAGGACAAAGGTTTCTTAGTCCCAGATGGCTCGATATTTGTGAAGAGCACCCCACGAGACATGATCAAGAGCCTGTTTCATCCAACCCCGCTCTTCCCACGTCCGGCACCTCATAGCATGAGGCCGGTTTTCCATCAACTGCGATTTTTTAGCTGTCCATGTACCCGACGTACTATCTCGGGAATTTGGGCCAGCCCCAGTTCCAGCATGGCCTGATAGGTTGCTTTGGGCACTGGACGACCCTCACCCGCCCCGTGCAATTCGATGATGTCGCCGGACTGGGTAGCCACTACCGTCAGATCGGCCCAGGCGTTTTCGTCTTCGATCTGGGTCAGGTCGAGCAACAGCGTGTTCTCGCCCATCCAACCTACGCTCACTGCTGCAAACTCGGTCAGGGGCCATTCATCTAGCTTACCCTGATTCACCAGCCGATCCATGGCCACATGCAGGGCGGCATACCCCCCTAGCAGCGAGACCACACGGGTTCCCCCATCGGCCTGGAGCACATCGGCGTCAATCACGACTGTCTTGTTGGGCAGCAAGCTCAGGTCGAGCGCGGCCCGGAAAGCCCGGCCCAGAAACCGCTGAATCTCTGCCGTACGACCCGAAATTTTTTGCCGCTCACGCTCCTTGCGCTCTTTGGTGGAGCGAGGCAACAAGTTGTACTCGGCCATCAGCCAGCCTGACCGTCCCGATACGTGCCGGGGTACCCCCTCGGTGAGGGAAACATTCACCAACACCCGGGTATTTCCCAGTTCTACCAGAGCCGACCCCTCGGCATACTGCACGTAGCCCACTCGAATCGCCAGCGGGCGCAGTTCATGAGCTTGCCGCCCGTCTCTACGCTTCATCTGCGAGACTCTACCACCGCAATGGGATATTTGCCAGTTTAGAAGCAGCCTGGCTTTTCAGCCTCGCCCCCGGGAAACCGTTTGAGTTTTCAAGGGAACTAAGTTGCGCCTGTGTAAGGTTTAGAGATGAATCTAGACTGCGCCAAACAAGAGCTTGCCAGGCTACTCCGGCAAACCCCCTGTTCTCCCACTCCTTCGCAGATACTGCGCAAGAGGGGCATGGGAGTTGTACGCTCCGCCCAAAGCCGCTAGAATAACCCAGCGTGCCGGTGTAGCTCAGCGGTAGAGCACTCGATTCGTAATCGAGCGGTCGTCGGTTCAAATCCGACCACCGGCTCCAATTCCCACGCAAAAACCAGCACTGGCTCAGCCCAACGATTGTTTGATCCAGGGCGCCACATCGGTCAGGCGATGCATTTCTGGCAGATGGTCGGCCCCAGGGCCACAAACCACGAGGGGCACGGGGTTGTGGGTGTGCTGGGTGTGCCAGGGTTCTTCCGCATTACCGTGGTCGGCGGTGAGGATTAGTGTGACTCCGGAGTTGGCGTTCAGGAAGCCATACAGGAACCGATCCAGCTCTATAAAGCGCTCCTCGAGCCTGTCCGGCAAGCGGTGGGCCGAATAATCCAGCGCCCAGTTTTCCAGGATGGTGAGGTGGTGCGCCTGAGCAAGCTGGGCAAAGCGCCGGCCTGCGGCTTCGGGTTCGGGCCAGAAAGCAGGTAAAAGTGCTTGGGGATGATCAATGGGAAGCAGCTCCAACCCGGCCATCCTGGCAGCAAAGCCAAAGGCCGAAAGCAAGTTGCGACGGCTGTTCACCACCCGTTCCAGGTATTCCCGCCGGTAGCCGTTGGCGTGCAGAACCCGCAAACCCTGCCGGGCAGCCCAGACCTGGAGGCTTTCCTGCTGCAACAACACTTGCAGCCTACTCAGTGGATGCGGACCCTGGTGGTAGCCCAGCCACTGGGCCGCATTGAGCCCGGTCAGCAAAGCGGTCTGGCCAGTCCCCGACTGGGGCAGGCCCTCCACCCCAAGCCTGGCGTCCAGAACGCGATAGGCCAGGTGGGGCTGGCTGAAGGGCTGCTGGCTAAATCCACCGCTCAAGACGCGTAGGGTGGGCAAATCCAAGCGCTGAAGTGGACTTCGGGGGTCGTCCGTAAGCCCGAAGCCATCCACGAACATGAAGGCCAGCACCAGGGCATTGTGCGCTCTTGGCACAGAAAGGTCAAACCCGTAGGTGGGGGGGCCGAAAGCTCAAAGCAACGCCTACCGCGAATAGCCGATATACACAGCCCCCCATCCTGCCCATGACCCAACTTGCGACCTACGACACAACCAGTCCGGCTTTGAAGAGCGCAAGATAGTAAGCGAAAGGAGCCATGCTATGCCTATACGCACAGCCAACGCGGTCTGGAAAGGTACGCTGAAGGAAGGCCGGGGCCACCTGAAGCTGGAAAGTGGGGTGTACGAAGGCCCTTACACCTGGGCCTCGAGGTTTGCCGATGCCAGCGGAACCAACCCCGAGGAACTGATTGGGGCAGCCCATGCAGGCTGCTACGCCATGTTTCTTTCAGCTTTGCTCACCAACAACAACACCCCACCCGAAGAACTGAACGCCACGGCCAGGGTACACCTGGGCGAGGGCCCTACCATCACTAAAATCGAGCTGCATTTGGTGGCCAAGGTGCCCGGTATTGACGCGAACAAGTTTCAGGAGCTAGCTCAAGAGGCCAAGACCAAGTGCCCCATCTCCAAAGCCCTGGCGGCAGTTCCGGAAATTAGCCTCGAGGCCCGGTTGGCCTGAGTGCTCCTAGCTACCGAAAGCCCCTCATACCGTCTTTACTTGAAGGCCCAAGGAGGTAGAAAGGAAGGTTTGTACCATACTTTGTTTGAAAACTTTGCATACCGCAGGAACGGTTAAGCAGGCAGAAGGGGTTAGGGCGTACCGACTGTATACCCTGTGGCCAGGACACAGTAAAGGGCCATCGGGCCCGGCCGACGCCGGTACTCAAGGGAGGTGGAGAACCGCTTACACCACCAGCGAGATACGGCGTGGGAGAGGGTGTCTCAAGCAGCCGAAAGGGGGCGGTGAAGCCGATGTGCTTGCGGATTCTGAGCCTCCTGTGGCCCGTGTTGCGCTCGGCTAGAAAGTTCTCAGCGAATCCCCAGGCTCTGCTCAAGCTAATCCGAGGGTTGTGATAAAAGCCCAATGGCCCAGGCTTTTTTCGTTTTCCCCTTTCCCTCTCCCCTTGCGGGTAGGGGTGGCGACACCGCTGGCCAGTTTGGTGCTGATTTTGCCGAATAAAGCATTTCTGACGGTAACCCAGCGTCAACGGGTGAGGGGTCGCAACAACGATGTCCGCAAATGATAAGAGCCTGCCCGATGGCCCTTGGCACTTGGCCCTCGAGACCTGCGATGCGATAGAATCACCTGGTTTTGTCACAAGGAAAAAGCCGACTATGATCATCCCTCCCCTCCCCACCCCCTTCGACCAGACCGGCCACCTCGATGCAGAAGCCTTCCGCGACCTTGCCCAGGCCATCGAACCCCATGTGGATGGGCTGCTGTTTTACGGTTCCAACGGCGAAGGCGTCCACCTGACCCGCGAGGAACGGGCTGCGGGCCTGGCCATCCAGACCCCCCGGAAGCCTGCCATGGTGGGCTTAATGGAAGAGACCCTGGCCCAGGCGGCCATTGCCCTGAGCGAAGCCGAGAGCCTGGGTGCTAAGGTGCTGGTCACACCTCCCCGCTACTACGAGGCCAACCTGGGCAACGATGGACTGTTGCGCTACTTTGGGGGCATTGCCGATATGGGCAAGGCCGAGGTCTGGCTCTACCATGTGCCCGCAAACACCAAAGCCCCGCTGCCCCTGCCGGTAGTGGCCGAGCTGGCCAAGCACCCCAACATTGGGGGCCTCAAAGACTCGAGCGGGGAACTGGCCCGCATGGCCTTTTATGCTTCGCAAAAACTGGCCCTCGAGCTCTACACCGGCCATGCCCCCACCTTCCTGGGGGCCCTGGGGCTGGGCGCCAAGGGGGGCATCCTGGCGGTTTCCAACCTGGCCCCCAAGCCGTACAAAGAGATGCTCACGCTCTGGCAGGCCGGCAAGGTCGCCGAGGCCCAGGCCCTGCAAGCCGAGGTAGAACCCTTTGGCCGGGTGCTGGCCCAGGGCGGTTTTGTGCTGCTCAAGCAGGCCCTGCGCCATCTGGGTCTGCCTGGGGGCTACCCCCGCCCTCCCTACCCCAGCGAAAGCCCGGTCTGGCCCGCCTTCAAGCCCATCCTGGAAGAGTTCCGGGCCCGGGGCTGGACGGTGGGTTAAGGGGTTCTAAAGGAAATAACCCAGCATCAGGAACCCGCATCCGGTAAGCTCGTGGTGGAGGCAATCATGAAACGTGTTTTGGTATGGGCATTGTGGGGTCTGGCCTTGATACTCGGGGCTTGCGTACCGCAGGCCGTGCGGCCCCAGGCGCCGCAGGTAGAGCTTTTGCAGTTCAGTCTGGTCTCGATTGACCCTTTCAGCGGGCGGGGCGAGTTCGACGTGCGCCTGCGCCTGACCAACCCCAACGGCTTCACCCTGCCCTTGCTGGACAGCACCGTAACGGCAGAGTTGGGCGGTTCGCAGTTTCGCCTGACCCTGCCTGCCCTGGAAATCCCCTCGGGGGCCAGCCGCGACGCCAGCACCCGGCTGGTGGTGCCTATTGTGGAGGGTACGCGGGCACTGGCCAGCCTGGTGAGTGGGCAGAACACCCGCTTCCGTTTGTTGGGTGAGCTGCGGGTTCAACTGGGCCCGGCGGTGGTACCGATTGGGCCCGTGACCCTGGTAGACCGCGATGTGCGCATTCAGTTTGCCTTCCAGCTCCCGACCATTCGGCTGGCCGAGATTCGCCTGGATGGGCTGGCCATCCGGCTGGTGCTGGAGGTGGAGAACCCCAACCCCATCGGCTTCACCCTGGAAGGCCCCCTGCGCGTTCTGATCGGCGGGCGCAGCGTGGCCGAGAGTGCTTTCAACCTGGGCTTGGGCCCCAACGGACGCAACCGAGGCGAGCTGCGGCTTGCGCTCTCGGGACTGCCGGGCGTGGGCGGCGTGAGTGTGGATTTGGGGCTTAGCGCCCGCATTCCGGGTATCCTGGATCGTTCGGTGGCACAGATGCTACAGGGCATCCTGCGCTGAGCAGGGCTTGCTTCAGTTCTTTCAGGGTAGACACCTGCTTGAGCACCGGGTGCAGCTCCGGGTTGGCCGGGAAATACCGGTAGAGCACCTTGCGAAGCTGACGGAGGCCGTGAAACTCGCCGTACCACTGCACATTTAGCTCGGCGTGGCGCAGCGCGGTCTGTATGCGCTCCGGGAGGGACGGGGCCGGTACCCTGGAGGCGATTTGGCGAAAAATCCAGGGGTTGCCCACCGCTCCGCGGCCAATCATCACCCCGGCCACCCCGGTCTGGAGGCACGTGTGGAACTGCTCGGGGGTGGTTACGTCGCCCGAGCCCAGCACCGGCACCCGCACGGCCTCCGCCACCCGGCCTATGGCCTCCCAGTTGGCCTGGCCCTCGTAGCGCTGGCGGCTGGTACGGCCATGCACGGTGAGGAGGGCCACCCCGGCGGCCTCGAGGCCCTGGGCAATCTCCAGGCTCCGGTCTTCGTCCCAGCCCAGGCGCATCTTGGCGCTGACCTCGAGCCGGGTTCCCTGGCGCATGGCCCGCACCAGCTCGAAGGCCCGCTCGGGGGTTTGCAGCAAGCAGGCCCCGCCCCGCCCGGCCAGCTTGGGCGCCGGGCAACCCATGTTCAGGTCTATCGCCACTGGTGAAAAAAGCGCCTCGGCTTTGGCAGCGGCCTCGCACAGTACGTCGGGGTCGTCGCCAAAGAGCTGCACCACCAGGTTGGGCTCCCCCGGATACGGTGCGCCCAGCTCGGTGGATTTGCGCTCCCCAGCCAGCAAGCCCCGGGCCAGCACCATCTCGCTCACCGTCCAGGCGGCTCCGTGCTCCAAGGCCAGCCTGCGAAAGGGGGCATCGGTGTAGCCCGCCATGGGGGCCAGCACGGCCCGGGCGCTCTGGAGCCTTTCTCGGTAAAAGGCGGTTTTGGGCGTTGTCGTCGTGGTCACAACCTGTACAGTCTAAGGGATAGCTCTATTCCAGCGTACCCACCGCCCGCTCGGCCACCCTGACCAGTTCGCCGGAGCGAATGAGCTCGCACAGGCGCAACAGCTCGGGCTTCAGGTAGCGGTCGCGATCCAGGTGGGGGATTTCCTGCCGGATGCGTTGCCAAACTGCCTCCACCCCCTTGCCAGGCCGAAGGGGGGCGTGAAAGTCCAGGGCCTGGGCCGCCGAGGCCAGCTCGATGGCCAGCACCCAGAGGGTGTTCTCGAAGATGCTGCGGGCCTTGCGGGCCCCGATGGTGCCCATGGAGACGTGGTCTTCCTGGTTGGCGCTGGTGGGGATGGAGTCCACCGAGGCCGGATGCGCCAGCACCTTGTTCTCGCTCACCAGCGCGGCAGCGGTGTACTGGCTGATCATCAGCCCCGAGTTCAGCCCGCTGCCCTCGGCCAGAAAGGCCGGCAGGCCCGAGAGGGCCGGGTTCAACATCTGCTCGATGCGCCGCTCGGAGATGTTGGCCAGCTCGGCCAGGGCGATACCGGCGTAGTCGGCGGCCAGGGCCAGCGGCTGGCCGTGGAAGTTGCCCGCCGAGAGGGTGCGCCCTTCCTCGGGCAGCACCAGGGGGTTGTCGGTCACGCTCTGCATCTCCCGCCGCACCACCTCGAGCACGTGTGTAAGGGCGTCGCGGCTGGCCCCGTGCACCTGGGGGGCGGCCCGCAGGCTGTAGGCGTCCTGAATCTTGTCGCAGTCTATGTGTGAGCGCATGATCTCGGAGTCCTGCAATAGCTTACGCACGTTGGCGCTGGTGGCGGCCATGCCCGGGTGGGGGCGCAGCCGGGCCACGGCTTCGTCGAAGGGGCGGTGGCTCCCCTTGAGGGCCTCCACGCTCATGGCCACGGCGATATCGGCGGTTTTGAGCAGCACCTCGGCGTCCAGGAGCAAGAGGGCCAGCAGGGCGGTCATGGCCTGGGTGCCGTTGATCAGGGCCAGGCCCTCCTTGGCCTGAAGCTCGAGGGCCTCCACCCCGTAAACCCGCAGCACCTCGCCTGCAGGCTGCACCCGGCCCCGGTGGAGCACCTCGCCCTCACCGATCAGCGGCAGACACATGTGGGCCAGGGGGGCCAGGTCGCCCGAGGCCCCCACCGAACCCTGCGAGGGCACCAGCGGTAGGATGTCCTGGTTCAGAAACCACAAAAGCCGCTCCACTACCTCCACCCGCACCCCGGAGTAGCCCAGGGCCAGGCTCTGGGCCCGCAACAGCAGCATGCCCCGCACTACTTCGGCGGGGAACGGCTCCCCCACCCCAATGGCGTGCGAGAGCAGCAGGTTGCGCTGCAGGAGCTTCAGGTCAGCGGCGGCAATCCGCACGCTGGCCAGCTTGCCGAAGCCGGTGTTAAGGCCGTACACCGGCTCGTTTTGAACACAGAGCTGTTCGACAAAAGCACGGCACCCTTCAAGGCGCTCTTTGGCGGCTGGGCTCAGGCCCACGGGCGCTTTTTCACGTACCACCCGGCGGAAAGCCTCGAGGTCCAGCGTCCTATCCAGTTCAACCATGGCTCCTCACTTGACCTACAACCGGTTGAGGTTGTATATACAAGTGAGAGGATAAACCGTGAAATACCTGCGCGTCAAGGAAGCCGTCTTGCAGGAGCTGGGCAAGGCCGCCCCAGGGTTTCCCCTCTCGGAAAACAGCCTGGCCCGGCGCTTTGGGGTGAGCCGCATGACCGCGCGGCGGGCTTTGCAGGAACTCGAGCGCGAGGGCTACCTCTTGCGCCGGCAGGGCAAGGGCAGCTTCCCCACCGAGCGGCGCTTCAGCCAGGGCTTCCTGCGGGTACGCCCCTTCTACGAGTTCGCCCGCGCCCAGGGGGCTACCCCTAAAACCCAGGTGCTCACCGCCGAACTGCGCCCCACCCCGGCGGAGGTGCGCCAGAAGCTGGGGGTTTCAGAGGCTCTGTATGTGGAGCGGCTGCGCTTTCTGGACGATGAGCCGGTGCAGCACGAGGTGCGCTACCTGCACCCGGCGCACTGCCAGGGCCTGCTACAGCACGACCTGACCCGTGAGTCCATCCACGACCTGCTGGTTCACACCCTGGGCCTGCCCCTCACCAGGGTCTGGCAGCGGCTGGAGGCAGTGGCCCTGCCCAACCCCCTGGCCGCCCTGCTGGAGCAGCCCCCCAATGCCCCGGCCCTGCGCCTCGAGCGCCTCACCTACACCTTTGAAACCCCTATCACCTGGGTGGAGTACCTGATGCGGGCCGACCGCTACTACCTCGAGGACACCTTCATTCCCCAAGGAGAACGACCATGACCTACAAAGCCCCCCTAGGCCCCCGTACCGCCAAAGGCTGGATTCAGGAAGCCGCCAAGCGGATGCTCCTCAACAACCTCGACCCCGAAGTGGCCGAGAAACCCGAGGAACTCGTGGTGTACGGCGGGCGCGGCAGGGCCGCCCGCAGTCCCCAGGATCTGCAACGCATTCTGGCGGTGCTGGAGCGGCTCGAGAACGACGAAACCCTCTTGGTGCAGTCCGGGCGGGCGGTGGGCGTGTTCAAAACCCAACCTCTGGCCCCCCGTGTAATCATCGCCAACTCTAACCTGGTGCCCCAGTGGGCTACCTGGGAGGAGTTTGACCGGCTCGACCGGCTGGGCCTGATGATGTACGGCCAGATGACCGCCGGAAGCTGGATCTATATCGGCACCCAGGGCATCCTGCAGGGCACCTACGAGACCTTTGCCGCCGCCGCCCGCAAGCACTTTGGCGGTACGCTAAAGGGCACCATCACGGTCACGGGCGGGCTGGGGGGCATGGGCGGGGCCCAGCCCCTGGCGGTCACGCTGAACGGCGGGGTGGCCCTCTGCGTGGAGATTGACCCGGAGCGTATCCAGCGCCGCCTGGAGACCCGCTACCTGGACCTGCGGGCCGACTCCCTGGACGAAGCCCTCCGGCTGGCCGAGGAAGCCAGACGCAAAGGCCAGGCCCTCTCCATTGGCCTCCTGGGCAACACGGCGGAGGTGCTGCCGGAGATGGTGCGCCGGGGCTTCACGCCGGAGCTGGTGACCGACCAGACCAGCGCCCACGACCCCCTGTACGGCTACATCCCCATCCTGAGGGCCGACGAAGACCCGGCCCTCCTGCGCCAGCGCGACCCCCAGGGCTACAAGGAACGGGTACTGCACGACATGGCCACCCACTGCCGGGCCATTGTGGAGATGCAGAAAAAAGGCGCGGTGGCCTTCGACTACGGCAACAACCTGCGGGCTTTTGCCAAGCTGGGGGGCTTCGCGGAGGCCTTCAGCTACCCCGGCTTTGTGCCGGCCTTCATCCGCGACCAGTTCTGCGAAGGGCGGGGGCCTTTTCGCTGGGTGGCCCTTTCCGGTAAGCCGGAAGACATCTACAAGACCGACCAGGCCGTCCTGAAGCTTTTTCCCGAGGACGAAGGGCTCTACCGCTGGCTCAGCGAAGGGGTAAAGAAGTTCAAGTTCCAGGGCCTCCCCGCCCGCATCTGCTGGCTGGGCTACCGGGAGCGCGACCAGGCCGGCCTGCTGTTCAACGAGATGGTGCGAAAGGGCGAACTCGAGGCCCCCATCGTGATTGGCCGCGACCACCTGGATGCGGGCTCGGTAGCCTCCCCTTACCGCGAGACCGAGGCCATGAAGGACACCTCCGACGCGGTGGCCGACTGGCCCATTCTGAACTTTGCCCTGAACGCGGTCTCGGGGGCGGCCTGGGTCAGCTTCCACCACGGCGGCGGGGTGGGCATGGGCTACAGCCTGCACGCCGGGCAGGTCACGGTGGCCGACGGCAGCGAGGAAGCCGCGTACCGGCTTGAGCGCGTCCTGACCAACGACCCCGGCACCGGGGTGATGCGCCACGCCCATGCAGGCTACGAAGAAGCGAAGGAAGTGGCAAGAAATCGAGGCTTAGACCTCGCAGGCTGGGAGAAGGAGCAATAGCCCCTCCCCCCTGGCGGGGGAGGTTGGGAGGGGGTAGTGAGCCGAAGGTGAATGCCGTTGACATTGCCTCGTGCACATTTACGAGTTCTGCGAACTCGACACCCTCACCTTAACCCTCTCCCACAAGGGGAGAGGGAACTAAGGGCACTATGAATCAAGTCTTTGTTGGGATATCTGAGCTATACACGCCCCAGCGCAGGCTCGAGCGTGCCGCTTTCGCCGTCCAGGATGGGCGTTTTGTCTGGGTGGGGGCCGAGGCCGAACTGCCGGAGGCCTACCATCTTTGGCCCCGCACCGAGCTGGGCGGGCGTGGGGCAGTGCCGGGCCTGGTGGACGCCCACACCCATCTGGTCTATGGCGGCGACCGGCTGGGCGAGTACCTGCAACGTGCTCGAGGCGAAAGCTACGAGGCCATCCTGGCTGCGGGGGGCGGGATTTATTCAACGGTGCGGGCCACCGATGCCGCTTCGGAAGATGAACTGTACGCGTGGGCGCAAGCTCGAGCCGCCCTCTTCCTGGCCCAAGGGGTAACCGCCATAGAAATCAAGAGTGGCTACGGCCTTGTTCCCGAAGCCGAACTCAAGATGCTGCGGGTAATCCGGCGGCTCGAGGAACACCTACCGCAGCATGTGTTCGCCACGCTCCTGGCGCACGTAATCCCCAAAGGCTGGGAGCGCAGCCGGTACATAGAGATGTTCTGCCAGGAGCTTATTCCCGAAGTAGCTAGAACTGGGCTGGCCGAGGCGGTGGATGTGTTCTGCGACGAGGGTGCATTCACTCTGGACGAAACCCGACAAATCCTGGAGGCGGCCCTTTCGCATAACCTTCGGATCAAACTCCACGCCGAGCAGATTGTCCATACCGGGGCCACCCGGCTGGCGGCGGCGCTGGGGGCGCTCTCGGCAGATCACCTCGAGCAGTCCACTCCCGAAGACTGGCGTGCCCTGGCCGCCTCAGGCACGGTGGGGACGGTGCTCCCCGGCGCGGCGGTCATCCTGCGCAAGCCCTTCCCCAATGCCCGGGCCATGTGGGATGCGGGCGTGAGGGTGGCCATTGCCACCGACCATAACCCCGGCAGCAGTCCGTTCTACAGCCCCTGGCTGGGCATGCAACTGACCGTGTCCCTCGGGCGGCTTTCCCTCGAGGAGGCCTTGATGGCGCATACCGAAAACGCAGCCCTGGCCCTGGGGCGGGCCGATTTGGGCAAGATTGAGCCCGGAGCCCGGGCCGACTTTGTGGTGGTGGACTCACCTCATGCCCTCATGCCGCTATACCAATGGGGCCATACCCCGATTCACGCGGTCTACGTGAGCGGCAGACAGGTTTTTCCCACTGTTTAAGCGCCCCTCTTCGTCTGGTACACTCACCTCGGCTGTGAGCGCAATACAGGTTCGAGATACTTTTGTAGAGGTTCCGGGCGGCCAGGTCTTTGTGCGGCAGTGGGATACAGGCCAGCCCGAAAAAGCCCCCCTGGTGCTGCTGCACGACTCCCTGGGGTCGGTGGAGCTCTGGCGCGGGTTTCCGGCTGCGCTGGCCCAGGCCACCGGACGCACGGTGTGGGCCTACGACCGCCTGGGTTTTGGACGGTCCTCGCCCCGAACCGAACCGCCTTCGCTGGGCTTTATCCTCGAGGAGGCCCAGACCTACTTCCCTGCCGTCGCCGAGAGGCTCGAGCTGGACCCGTACATCCTCTTTGGGCACAGCGTGGGGGGCGCCATGGCCCTGTGCATCGCCGCCCATCAGCCCGCTCGCTGCCGCGCGGTGATTACCGAGTCGGCCCAGGCCTTTGTGGAAGAGCGCACCCTCGAGGGCATCCGGGCCGCCCAGCAGAGCTTCCAGAACCCCGCCCAGTTCGCCCGCCTCACCCGCTGGCACGGTGAAAAAGCCCGCTGGGTGCTGGAAGCCTGGACAGGCGTCTGGCTCTCGCCGGCGTTCCGGGGCTGGACGCTGGAGCCCTGTTTGAAGGCGGTGCACTGCCCCGTGCTGGCCCTGCACGGCGACCGTGACGAGTATGGCTCCACGGCCTTCCCAGAGCGCATCGTACAGGGGGTGCAAGGCCCCGCCCGCATGGAAGTGCTGCATGACTGCGGTCATGTGCCCCACCGCGAAAAGGAGCCCCTGGTGCTGGGGCTGGTGGAGGATTTCCTGCGGAATGTATAGCGCACTTCACAGACGTTGCCGCTCGTACAGGCGGCAACAGGTTTGTGTACGAAAAAGGATTCGCAGTCCTCGATGGCTCAGTTTAATGATGGCTGCTCTAACGACGAAGTTCAGCAGCGGGGCCGGCTGCAAAGACTTCATACCTCGGAAAGTCGTGATGCCGGCCCCGTCTGCTGCAACGTTTTGTTCGGCGGCGCACCATCCAGCCAGGCGTTATGGCGTTCCGTCGCCGGGTGGTCGAATGCGCACGCGGCCGGCCTCCGCAGTGATAATGGCTCCCCGTGTCAATTCATCCCCATATTGCGTGAGCACTTGCTGGCATATCGCGCCTTGCTGGCGCACGCTGATGTTGACGAGACGCACGATGCCGCAGTGCGGCAAGCTGCGTCGGATCGCCAGTTCCCCGAAATCCTTGTCCACCGTGATGAGCACGCGCTGTTCTCGGTGCGCCTGCGCCAGGATGTCTTCATCACCTGGATCCTGCGTCAGATCGCCGGTTCACAGCACGTCATGGCCGGCTGCCTGAAGTTCAGCCTTGGCGCCGCCCCAAACGCAAGTATCGAGCTACAACTTCGTGCGGCAGACTCGATTTTGAGAGGCTCGATTCGCTCATGGCCGACCATGCGACGCGCATAGACCAGGCACGCCTGGATGTCTTCCTTTTCCAGCCAGGGGTAGCCCTGCAGCAGGAGTTCGGGCGTGTCGCCGGCCGCAATCATCCCCAGGACATGTTCGACCGCTAGTCGGCGGCCGCGGATGATGGGCTTGCCGCTGAAGATGTTCGGATTCACAGTGATACGTTCGAGAAGCTTCAGTTCGTCCATTGTTTCGCCTCCCACAGCGCACTCGGCGTAAGAGTTGTGGTTCTGCTTCTCGGTCTCACAAGGATCACCGTGCTTGAACCTCCTCGTACTCTTCCTGAGAAGCAAAGACATGCCTTAGTGTGCTACTTGATCTAAACCCCGAGATGTGAAAAAAGAGGGGGTGCTATGCACTCAGATCGCGCTCGCCTGACCTGCACATGTTGCTCGCAGCGCCAAAACCGCCTCACTCGACGCCCAGCAAGCGCAGTTTCTCGGCCTCCATGGCCGACAATACCAGCCCTTCTATTGCCTTTGGAAGCCGTTTTCGCTGCCAGATGCGCTCCTGGTTCATGGCAGCCACGTCACCTGCACTGGCCGCCTGTACCGCCTTGATCGCATAAATAGCAGCCCCCAGCGAGTGATCGGCCATATGGGCCGTCGCCACCGCTTGACCTGCCGCTCGAGCCGCCGCTATTGCTGCTTCATGCAAGGCAGCTCGAGCCGCCGTATGAGCTGCCACACTCGCCGCACGGGCCTGACCGACGCTGACCTCTCCCCTGGCCCAGGCCCGTCCCATCTCTATGGCCTTTTGGGGCCGGTCGTCTTGTGGATACAGCCTGGTAAACATGGGCAACACATGCTCTGCACAGTCAGCAGCCCAGGCTGCCAGCAAGCGATGCCGGTCAAGATCCAGCAATCCCCCTCGGTGCACAGCCTTGAAGCGTGGGTCTCGCATGTGTTTGCATTATTGCAAAGAACCTCGACGCATCGGGCCCAAGCCATTAGGCTAGAGCCGATGAATTGGCTCTCAAACATCCGTGTGGTGCTGGTGGGCAGCCAGGAGCCCATGAACGTGGGGGCAGCCGCCCGCGCCATGCAAAACTTTGGCATCTCGGACTTGTGGCTGGTGGCCCCCGAGCCACGGGTGCGCGAGGATTTGGCCCTGCACCCAGGGGGCTCGATGGCCTACCGATTGGCGGTACACGCCGAAGAGATTCTGGACAACCTCAAGGTAGTGCAAGCCCTCCCCGAGGCCGTTGCGGAGGCCCGGCTGGTGGTGGGTACCACCGTGCGGGAGCGAGAAATCTACACCGGGCCGGTAGTAGACCCCAAACGCATGGCACAGCGCGTAGCCGGGGTAGCGCCACAGGGTAAGGTGGCCCTGGTCTTCGGGCGCGAAACCTCGGGCCTCACCACCGACGAACTCGACCTCTCCCAACTGATTGTGCGCATCCCCACTTCGCCCAAACAGCCCAGCTTGAACCTGGCCCAGGCGGTCTTGTTGCTTTGCTACGAGGTCTTTGGTGCCTCCCTCAACCCTCCTGAGCCTGCTCCGGGTGAACTGGCTGAACAGGCGGCTCTACAAATGCTGTTTGACGATATTCGCGAGTACATTTTGCGCATCGGCTTTACCGATGAAAACCGTCTTCCATACGCCGTGCGGCGCTTCCGCCGTCTGATTCACAAAGCCAACCTGACCCCTGGAGAGGTGCAGTTTTTGCGAGGATTTTTGCACCAAAGCCGCTGGTATGCCCAGCACGGACGCCGCAAAACCGACCCAAGCCCCTAATACTGCTATCTTTTGGCTATGGAGTCCGGCCCCAGTTTATACCGCCTGATCAAGTTATATCGCCTGATTTTACCGCTGGCGATTGCCCTGGTGGTGGTGCTATTTGAGCTTTCCCTCGAGCCTTACCAGGGCCAGCCGGTGGCCTTCTGGCTGCGCATGGGGTTTTATGGCCTGGTGGGGCCTCTGGTTACCTGGATGACCCTGGAGTGGATTGCCCAGCAGGTACAAGACCGTGAGCGGGCTCAAAGAGCCGTTGAGGCGGCCAACCGGCGGCTTGAGGCCATCGGCAACATCCTCAAGCGGGCCTCGGCAGCCGACAACCTCGAGCAGGCCCTGGCCTCGGTGGTGCAGGAGGTGGCCCAGGCGCTGGGCATGGAGGCCTCGCTGACCCTCGAGGGGGTGCGGGCCACCTCCCCAGGCTTCCAGAGTACCCGTTCCCTCTACGAAGTGCCCTTACCCGGCATGGACGGGAAGCTCGAGGTGGCCCTGCTCCGCCCCCTCTCGGGCGAGGAGCAGGGTTTCCTGGAGGTGCTGGTAGCCGAAGTGGCCGGGGCGCTCGACTCGGTGCGGGCCCGCAGCCGCGATCTACTCACCCTCTACGAAGTAGACCAGGCCCTGCGGGCCGAGGCCAACCTGGGCCGGCTCCTGGAGCGGCTGATGGAGCGCATTCTGGCCTGGGCCGGGGCCAGCGGGGGCGGGGTGTTGTTGCTGGATGAGGAGAACTTCCTGCAGCCCCAGGTGCTGCGGAACCTCGAGCTGCCCCCCTACGCCTTTATGCCCGAGCAACACTGGAAGGAAGCCCTGGAAGCCCCCGTATTTGTGCGGGACAACCTGCTGGCGTTGCCGCTGCGCGAACAGACCGCCATTGGCCTGCTACTGGTTCAGGGTGAGGCCGAAAACCTGCGCCAGAGGCTACCTTTTTTGCGCTTTCTGGCCGCCCAGGTTACCCTGGCCGTTCGCAATGCCCAGGCTTATCTGCGGGCCGAGGAGCTGGCCCTCACCGAGGAACGCAACCGCATTGCCCGCGAAATACACGACGGCATCGCCCAGGCCCTGGCCTTCATGGCCCTCAAACTCGACCTGGCCGAACGGCTTCTGAAAACCGACCCCATTCGCGCGACCGAAGAACTCCAGCAGGTCAAGGAGACCCTGCGGGGCCAGATACGCGAGGTACGGCGCAGCATATTTGCCCTGCGGCCCATCGATCTGGAGCGCTACGGCTTTCTCGAGTCGGTGCGGCGCTACGCCACCGCTTTTGCCGAGCAGGCGGGCTTCCGGGTGCGCCTCAGCCTGCCGGAAAAAATCGAGCTTTCGCAGGCCTCCGAGCTGGTATTTTTCCGGATTTTGCAGGAGGCCCTGACCAATGCAGCCAAGCACGGCAGGCCTGGGCTGGTGCAAATCAAGCTTACCCCCCTGGGCGAGCGGGGCGGCGTACTGGAGATTAGCGACAACGGAAAAGGCTTCAAGGCCGGAGGCTCGGCCAGCGGTATGGGTGGCTTTGGTCTGACCCAGATGCGTGAACGGGTCGAGGCCCGGGGTGGACGCTTTTCGGTCGAATCGGTGGAAGACCACGGTACAACGGTGCGCGCTGAACTGCCTTCTTGATGGCTGAAGGCATGAAGTCACCCTTGCGCAATCGCTACGGCACACAGCGAAGCGCTCGGCTGCGTCCCTGCGGCGGCACCACCACCTGGTACTCTGCCTGCAAATCCACGATTCGGCCCGAAAGTTTGATCAGGACTAGCGTTTCACGATCCCGCGCCTTTTCCCAGTTGGGCAGGCTGCTGGCATAGCTGGCCGATTCATTGGGCAGCAGCAAGCGAATGCGTCCGTTCTGTACAGCCCCCACGTGAAAAGCTGCCGGTTTGGCGAAGTCGGGGATTTTGTCGTAGGGTGCTTTGAGGTTGGCCTCGGCCCAGACCCGGCTGGCCGCCACATAGACGGTTCCGGCGGGGTCGCTTACCCGCAACTCGTGCAGACAGCGCCGGGCCTTGGGGTCTTCATCGAGCAGTTTGGCCAGGTAAGGGGGCGCATCGCTCCGGTCAATCAGCGCCTTTCGCGCCAGGTACATATAGCCAAGGTAGGGGTTGACCGGATTGCGAGCAGTGCCCAGCTTGAAAACCGTGGGCCCAATGGTAATCACAGGGTTGGCCCAGCCCTCTACCCGAACCGGGGTACGGATGCCCAGATCCACCTGGGCCAGGTTGATAAACAGGTCGTCGAAAACCGCATAGGAGGTGTCGTTCTGGCTGACCATCCGCAGGTACAGGCCGTTCGCGGTCTGGGGAAACCTGACCTCGAGCAGGTAGCGCCCCAGGATGCCGGTCTCGTTGAAACGCACCCCTTTGGGCTCGAGGAGGCTCCGCAACTCACTCACCCGCAACAGCGCGGGTTGCTGCACCCCTCCAACCGCCCAGGGCACCGAGCCCACACCATCCTGTGCGAGGGTCCAGGCCAGCCCCATCGCTCCCACCCAGGCTATGCTTTTCTTCATCCCTTGCCCCCTGTAGCCAGGTCGTCCCTGGTAAGCGGTTCTATGGTCAAAGACCTTCCCGTTGCCTTGTTTCTCTCCCAACTGACCTGAGCAGGTCAAATATGCGGGCTTTTAGCTTTCGGCTTTGCGCCTTTAGCCACCACAAACAGCCCAGGACAACGCCAGCACTACCCTAAACTTCAATCGGTCTGCCCCACTCCGCCAAAAAAGCCGCTTTGCCGCGTTCGCGCAGGGCCTGACCCAGGCTTTGCAGTTTGTCCACTTCGCCATGTACCAGGGCTATACGCTTCTCGCTGTCCAGCCAGTCCAGCAGTTCATCGCGGCCCGCGTGGCCCGAAAAGCCCCCCAGGGTATAGGTTCTGGCCCGCACCCGCACGGTCTCACCAAACATCCGCACCGTCTCGGCGTTGTGGATGAGCAGCTCGCCCAGGCCACCCCTCGGCTGGTAGCCGGTGATGATGACCGCATTTTTCGCGTCAGGCAGGCCGTGGCGCAGGTGGTGCAGGATGCGCCCGCCCGAGAGCATCCCGTTACCGGCAATAATGATGAGTGGCCCTTTCATCAAGTTAAGGGCCTTGGACTCCTCCACACCCTGGGTGTAGTCGAGGCGTTTGGGCCGGAATGGGTCGAGCCCGTGCGAGTAAATGTGCTGCACTTCGGTGCTAAAGAAGTCCCGCACTTTGGGGTAGATCTCGCTGATTTTGGAAGCCATGGGCGAGTCTACAAACACCGGGACGATGGGAATGGCCTCCCGCTGCTCGAGCTCGCGGATATAAAACAGAATTTCCTGGGTGCGCTCGAGGGCAAAAGACGGAATGAACACCTTGCCCTCCTGACTCAGCACTTCGTTCAAAATGTCGGCGAATTCCTCGAGGGTAGCGGCAAAGGGGCGGTGGGAGCGGTCGCCATAGGTTCCTTCGCAGAGCACCAAATCGGCCTGTGCGGGGTAATCGGGGTCGGTGAGTACATCCTTGCGCCGGTGTCCCAGGTCGCCGCTGAAAATCAGGGTCTTGCCGTTCGCTTCAAGCTGAATGAAGGCGCTCCCCGGCAGGTGACCCGCATCCCGCAGGCGGAATCGAAAGGGCCCCAGGCTCTGGGTTTGATAGAAAGCCACCTCTTCCAGGCGGCCATAAAGCTCCGCCAGATCCTTTTCATCCCAGGGCAGGGGGGGCACCTCGCGGCCTTTGCGCTCCAGACGCTCGCGCTCTTCCTGCATTAGCTTGAGTGAATCCTCCAGGATTACCGGCAGAATCAGATGGGTGGGCTCGGTCACGTACACCCGCCCCGGGTAGCCCTGCCGAATCAGCAAGGGCAAGCGGCCTATGTGGTCATTGTGCGCATGGGAAATCAGGACTGCATCAATGCTTCGGGGCTCAAAGCCAAAAGGCTCCTCGTTGCGCTCCTCGTCGGCTCCCTGGTAGGCCCCACAATCGAGCAACAATCTGAAGTTCTGATGTTCGACCAGATGACAGCTACCGGTTACGGTCTGAGCTGCACCAAAGGGGGTAATTTGCATGAACGTACTGTACCAGACTGGTTGAAACCCGCTTGTACGCCCAAAGGGGGTGATGATGCTTTTGCCTTTCTTACGGCCTTTATTCGTCTTGACAGCCCCCTTTCTGTGGTGTAACCTTACGACTTGGACGAGGTTCAACCCCTTAGTCCAGAGCAGCCATCGGAAGGACAACAAGCCGGGCCACCCTAGCTCAACTGGTAGAGCACCCGACTTGTAATCGGAAGGTTGTCGGTTCAATTCCGATGGGTGGCTCCAACAAGGGCAGGTGGCCGAGTGGTTAAAGGCGACAGACTGTAAATCTGTTCTCTTCGGAGTACGATGGTTCGAATCCGTCCCTGCCCACCAATGCGCTTTCCGGGCGCGCCGAGCGGCTGGTGCCGGGTGCTAATAGGCCGTGAAAAGCCTCAAGTTACGACACCGGACGTTCATCGGCGCCGAAGCGCCAAATGCGGGAATAGCTCAGTTGGTAGAGCATCTGCTTCCCAAGCAGAGGGTCGCGAGTTCGAGTCTCGTTTCCCGCTCCAGAAGCGCTATGTGCGCGAACACCACAGGTGCTCGGGTAGCTCAGCTGGTAGAGCACACCCTTGGTAAGGGTGAGGTCGTCGGTTCAAGCCCGATCCCGAGCTCCAAACCCACACCGCCCGTCCACCGCTGCGGGCGGTGTGTTCCTGAAAGGGCAATACCATAGCGGAAGCCAAAGGAGGCAACACGAATGGCGAAAGGCGTATTTGAGCGCACCAAACCCCACGTCAACGTGGGAACCATCGGACACGTAGATCACGGGAAGACCACCCTCACGGCGGCCATTACCTTTGTGGCGGCGGCGGCCAACCCCAAT